>NZ_JBFUGN010000416.1:0-5154 GCF_056402895.1 Rhizobacter sp. P3_B12
CTGCAGAAGGTAGGCTACATTGATTCGCACCACAAGGGGCTGGGTGCGGATCGCGTCGACACAGCGCCCACCATGGGCGATTGGCGCACCTCGGAGTAGCAGTTGAGATGAACGCTCGCGAACCGCAGCTTCYCGACGACGGCCTGGCCGCCGACACCGCGGCCCCGGCCGCCCCCAACAAGCGCGACCTGATCGCCGGCCTCGAGAAGGGCCTCGCGGTGATCGAGGCCTTCGACCAGGACCGGCCGCGCCTCACGATCAGCGAGGTCGCCGCGCGCTGCAACCTGACCCGCGCCGCCGCCCGCCGCTACCTGATCACGCTGGAATACCTCGGCTACGTCAACAGCGACCGCAAGATGTACGCGCTGACGCCGAAGGTGCTGCGCATGGGCCAGAGCTACATGCACTCGGCGCGGCTGCCGCGCATCGTGCAGCCGGAGCTGCACAAACTGGCCTACGCGCTGAAGGAAGCCTCGTCGGCCGGCGTGCTCGACGGCAACGACGTGATCTGCATCGCCGCCACCAGCGCCGGCCGCGTGGTCTCGTCCACCTTGCAGCCGGGCACCCGCGTGCCGGCGTACTGCACCGCGAACGGCCGCGTGCTGTTGAGCGCGCTGCCGCAGGCCGAGGTCGACGCGTGGATCGCCCGCCAGGCGCTGGAACCGCTGACGCCCAACACCATCACGCTGCCGGAGCGGCTGCGCCTGGAGATCGCCCGCACCCGCTCGCAGGGCTATGCGACGGTGGACCAGGAGCTGGAGCTCGGGCTGCGCACGATCTCGGTGCCGCTGAAGAACCACCGCGGCGAGGTGCTCGCGGCGATGAACGTCAGCGTGCATGCGGCGCGCGTGACGATGGACCAGCTGGTCGAAGGCTCGCTGCCGGCCCTGCTGCATGCGCAGGCGAGCCTGCGCACGGTGCTGTGAGCAGACGATCATGAGCAGCGCGCGCACACAGGTCGCCATCATCGGCGGCGGGCCGGCCGGGCTGCTGCTGGGCCAACTGCTGCACCAGGCCGGCATCGATGCGGTGATCCTCGAGCAGCGCAGCGCCGCCTACGTGCTGGGCCGCATCCGGGCCGGCGTGCTCGAGCAAGGCACGGTCGACCTGATGGACCAGCTCGGCGTCGGCCAGCGCATGCATGCGCAGGGGCTGGTGCACGGCGGCTTCGACCTCGGCTTTCGCAACACGCGCCAGCGCATCGACCTGCGCCGGCTGACGCACGGCCGCCAGGTGATGGTCTACGGCCAGACCGAGCTGACGCGCGACCTGATGGATGCCCGCAGCGCCTGCGGTGCCGTCACCGAATACGAGGCCGAAGACGTGGCGCTGCACGACTTCGACGGCGCCGCGCCGCGCGTCAGCTGGCGCCGGCAAGGCGTCACGCACGAGCTGCACTGCGATTTCATCGCCGGCTGCGACGGCTTCCACGGCGTGAGCCGCGCGAGCGTGCCGCCGGCCGCGCTGAAGGTGTTCGAGCGCAGCTACCCGTTCGGCTGGCTCGGCGTGCTGTCGGAGACGCCGCCGGTCTCGCACGAGCTGATCTACTCGAACCACGAGCGCGGCTTCGCGCTGTGCAGCATGCGATCGCTGACGCGCAGCCGCTACTACCTCCAGTGCCCGGCGGACGACTCGGTCGCCCGCTGGAGCGACCAGGCGTTCTGGGACGAGCTGCGGCGCCGGCTCGACCCGGAATCGGCCGAGCGCATGGTCACCGGCCCGTCGATCGAGAAGAGCATCGCGCCGCTGCGCAGCTTCGTCGCCGAGCCGATGCGCTTCGGCCGGCTGTTCCTCGCCGGCGATGCGGCGCACATCGTGCCGCCGACCGGCGCGAAGGGGCTGAACCTGGCGGCCTCCGACGTGCAGTACCTGGCGCAGGGGCTGATCGAGCACTACCAGGCGCACAGCGATGCCGGCATCGACGGCTACTCCGAGCGTTGCCTGCGCCGCGTCTGGAACGCGGTGCGCTTCTCGTGGTGGTTCACGTCGCTGATGCACCGCTTCCCGGACGGCGGCGAGTTCGGGCAGAAGGTGCAGGAGGCGGAGATCGACTACCTGCTGCACTCCGAGGCGGCGGCCACCGTGCTGGCCGAGAACTACGTCGGGCTGCCGCTCGAACACTGACCGGTGCGTCAGCGCACCGGGATGTGGATGTCGGTGATCAGCGCTTCGGTCGGCACCTGGCGAGCGTCGTTCACGTAGTCCTCGAACGGCGCGGCATCGCGCAGCTCGACGCCGGACGACGGCACCCAGTCGCGGTAGATCGCGCGCCAGGTCTGCCACAGCGTGTCGTACGGTCCGGTGTGGCGGAACACCGCCCAGCGGCCGGCGGGGATCGCCTGGCACTCGATGCGGTCGACGCTCGAGAGGTCGGGCACCGGGCCGCTGAACGCGATGGCCGCGATGAAGCGCGCATCGGGGTCGTCGAAGCCCTGGACCTCGTCGGGGCAGATCGCGAGGCACGCGGTCTGCCGCTCGCCGAGGCCGAGCGCCTGCACGGCTGGCATGAGGCGGCCGAAGGCGCGCTGCGCGGCGGCACTCATGTCGTTGTCGATCGCGCCGCGTTCGGTGGCGCACAGCACCTGGCGTTCAGGCAGGTCGCGGAAGGTCGGTTCAAGCATGGTCTTTCTCCGGGAGGGTCGATGGGATGCCACCACCGGTAGCGCCAGGCGCGGGTCCAGCAGCGCCGTGCGCACCGCGCTCGGCGACAGCCCGAACTCACGCCGCAGCGCGCGGGCGAAGCTCGTGCCGCCATCGAAGCCGCAATCGAGCGCGATCTGCCCGACTGGCGCGCTGCCGCCGCGCAGCGCCTCGACGGCGGCCGCCAGGCGCATGCGCAGCACGTACTGCGCCGGCGTCATGCCGGTCATCGCGGAGAACACGCGGTGGAAGTGGAAGCGCGACATCGCGGCGATGTCGGCCAGCGTGCTCCCCTCGAGATCGGAGGACAGCTGCGCATGCACATGGGCGACGACGCGGTTGATGCGGCGGCGGTAGGAGAGTTCGGACTGGGGGCGCATGGACGAAGGTGATGGCCGCGCCACTGTAGGGCCGGCGCCCCGTCCGACGCGCGCCCCGGATTGCTCAGTTCGTAGCCCGGATGCCAATCCGGGAGGTGTCGGACACACCCCGGATTGGCATCCGGGCTACGGAGCCAGCCAGCGCTCCAGCTGCGCCGGATCCGCCAGCAGCGCCGCGCTGTCGCCGCGGTGCACGATGCTGCCGCGGTCCAGCACCACCGCGTTCTGCGTGATCGGCAGGATCATCCGCGGGTTCTGCTCGACGATGATGGCCGACAGCCCCTCGTCGCGCACCACGCGTGCGATCGAGCGCAGCAGCTCTTCCACGATGATCGGCGCCAGGCCCTCCAGCGGCTCGTCGAGCAGCAGCAGCTTCGGGTTCAGCACCAGCGCGCGCACCACTGCCAGCATCTGCTGCTCGCCGCCGGACAGCTGGTGGCCCAGGTTGCCGCGCCGCTCGGCGAGCCGCGGGAACATCTCGTAGGCGCGCGCAACGGTCCACGGCCCCGGGCGCGCGACCGCCGTCAGGTTCTCGTCGACCGTCAGCGACTTGAAGATGTTGCGCTCCTGCGGCACCCAGCCGATGCCGGCCGCGGCGCGCCGGTACGGGGCGGTCGCGCTGATGTCCTGCCCGGCGAGCACGATGCGGCCGGCATGGCGGCGCGTCACGCCGACCAGCGTGTTCAGCAGCGTCGTCTTGCCGGTGCCGTTGCGCCCCAGCAGCGCGAGCGACTGCCCTGCCGCCAGTTCCAGGTCGACGCCCTGCACCACCACGGCCTCGCCGTAGCCGGAGGTCAGGCCTTCCACGCGCAGCAGCGGCTCAGCCATGGGCGGCCTCCCCCTGGCCGAGATACACCGCCTTCACGCGCGGATCGTTCGAGATGCTCTGCACGTCGCCCTCGGCGAACAGCGCGCCATTGACCAGCACCGAGACGCGGCGCGCGAAGTTGAAGACCAGGTCCATGTCGTGCTCGATCAGCAGGATCGACACGTCTGCCGGCAGCGCGTTGATGGTGTCGAAGATCTCCTGCCGCTCGCCCCCGGGCACGCCGGCCACCGGCTCGTCGAGCAGCAGCACGCGCGGCCGGCACGCGAGCGCCGTCGCGATCTCCAGCAGCCGGCGCTTGCCATAGGGCAGCACCGCGACCTTCCGGTCCATCACGTCGTCCAGCCGGAACTGCTTCAGCAGCGTCTCGCAGGCCTCGGCCACGCCGTCGGCCCGGCCGAGCGGCTGCCACCAGCGCGAAGCGGCCCCGCGCTCGGCCGACACCGCGAGCGCCAGCGACTGCAGCGGCGTCAGCTCGCTCCACAGCTGGTTGATCTGGAAGGTGCGCACCAGGCCGCGCTTCACGCGCTGGTGCGGTGCGAGGCGGGTGATGTCCTGGCCGTCGAGCAGGATCGTGCCGGCGCTCGGCGCGAGCACACCCGTCAGCAGGTTGATCAGCGTCGTCTTGCCGGCGCCGTTCGGGCCGATCAGCGCGTGGCGCGCGCCGGTCTCGATCGTGAGCGACACGTCCTGCGTCGCGGCGATGCCACCGAAGCGCTTGACGAGACCGCGGGTTTCCAGCGCGATGGTCATGGCTTGCGGCCCCACCAGGTCCACGGGCGGATGAAGCGGTCGCGGCCGACCAGCATCAGCACCACCAGGAACAGCCCGAGCCAGAACAGCCAGTACTGCGGCGTCCAGGCCGACACCAGGTCGTGCAGCAGCTTGAACGCGATCGCGCCGAAGACGCCGCCGTACAGGTAGCCGGTGCCGCCGATCACGAGCACCAGCAGCACGTCGGCGCTGCGATGAAAGTCAAGCACGTCGAGCGACGCGAAGCCGCTGGTCTGCGCGAGCAGTGCGCCCGCCGCACCGGCGAGCCCGGCGGCGAGGGTGTACACCGCCGCGAGCCGCGCATTCACCGACAGCCCGACGCTGGTGGCGCGCAGCCGGTTGTCGCGCAAGGCCTTCAGCGAGACGCCGAACGGCGAGTGCACGACGCGCCGCGCGAGCAGCAGCGCCAGCACCAGCACCGCGAGGCTGTAGGCATACGCGGTGCGGCCGACCAGGTCGAACTCGAAGTGCCCGAGCAGCGGCCCCATCACGACGCCCTGCAGCCCGTCGGTGCCGCCGGTCAGCCCGTCGAGC
>NZ_JBFUGN010000417.1:0-5154 GCF_056402895.1 Rhizobacter sp. P3_B12
CTTCGCCGCGCCCGGGCCGGTGCGGAAGTAGCCGCCCCAATCGACGGCTTGTGCAGAGGTGGCGCCCAACAGACCCATCGCGGCGGCAATGGTCGCGAGCTTGAACTGACTCTTCATCTACTGACTCCTCAGAGGTTTTGCTTTGAAATGTGCCGAGCGCTCGGTCTGGGGGGACCCATTGCTGCAGCGGTTGGGGGAAACGGAGTGGGCGGCGAGCGGTTCGCAGTTCGCCCTGAATGGCTGGAAACTTGCGTTGTCTTCCTTGTGTCCAGCGAGTAGCACGGCTACATCACTGGCTGTAATGTTTTGTCAAGGTTGACTCTAGTAATCCGACTACAGCCGGTAAACGCGGGTTTTCCCGTCGTTTCTCACAATAACCACACCTATCAGGGAAGTCCCGAATGCCCGGCCGTCGATACTTTCCGGCCGGCTTGGCTATCATGAAAAGTAGTTTGGCTACAAAGGCGGGCGCGGTTCGGGTGCATTGCACGCCGGGCCGCATGGCCGAGGGGGGGCGCTACGGCGCCGGGGAGGTCGCGTGCGGATGGTCGCGCTGCGGCGGGGATCGTTGCCACAGGGTTTGCCTGCGGTGACTCGAACGAGAGAACGTTGACATGCAGGCAGATTCATTTCCGCGGTGGGTGGGCGATGTCGGTGGGACGAACGCGCGCTTCGCGCTGCAGCTGGCGCCGGGCGCCGAGCTGACGTCCATCGACACGCTGCCGGCCGCCGATCACCCGACGCTGCAGGACGCGATGGCGCACTACCTGCAAGCGCATTCGCCGACGGTGCGACCGCGCTGGTGCGCGATCGGCATCGCCAACCCGATCGTCGGCGACCAGGTGCAGATGACCAACCACCACTGGTCGTTCTCGATCGAGGCGGTGCGCCAGCAGCTGGGGCTCGAGCGCTTGCTGCTGATCAACGACTTCACGGCGCTCGCGCTGTCGCTGCCGTCGCTGAAGCCTGCCGAGTTGCGGCAGGTGGGCGGCGGGGCGGTGGTCGAGGGGGCGCCGGTCGGCCTGATCGGTGCCGGCACCGGGCTCGGTGTGTCAGGCCTGCTGCGGGTGCCGGGCAGCGACCGGGTGGTGCCGCTGAACGGCGAGGGCGGCCATGTGTCGCTCGGCGGCGCGACGCCGCGCGAGGACGCGGTGATCGCGGCGTTGCGTCAGCGCTACGGCCATGCGTCGGCCGAGCGGGCGTTGTCGGGGCCGGGGTTGGTGAGCCTCTATGAAGCGCTGTGCCAGGTCGACCGCGCGAACGCGCAGCCGCTGAGCGCGGCCGAGGTCAGCGAGCGTGCGGTGGCCGCGAGCGATGCGCACTGCGTCGAGGCGCTGGACATGTTCTTCGCGCTGCTGGGCAGCGTGGCCGGCAACCTGGCGCTGTCGCTGGGCACGCGCGGCGGGATGTACATCGGCGGCGGCATCGTGCCGCGCCTGGGCGACCGGATCGACCGGTCGACCTTCCGCGAGCGCTTCGTCGCGAAGGGGCGGTTCCGCGACTACCTGCAGGCGATGCCGACCTTCGTCGTGCAGGCCAGCACCTCGCCGGCCCTGCTCGGGGCCTTGCGGGCGCTGGACGATCTGTAGGCTCAGGCTTCTTTCGCGATGCCCCCCATCGCGTGGCTGAAGCCGGCGTCGACATAGGTGATTTCCGACGTGACGCCGGCCGCCAGGTCGGACAGCAGGAAGGCCGCGACGTTGCCCACGTCGTCGATCGTCACGTTGCGGCGCAGCGGCGCGTTCTGCTCGACCACGTCGAGGATCCTGCCGAAGCCCTTGATGCCCGAGGCCGCCAGCGTCTTGATCGGACCGGCCGAGATGCCGTTGACCCGCACGCCCTTCGGGCCGAGGCCGGACGCCAGGTAGCGCACCGAGGCCTCGAGCGATGCCTTGGCCAGGCCCATCGTGTTGTAGTTGGGAACGCTGCGAACCGCCCCCAGATAGCTCAGGGTGAGCAGGGCGGCCTTCGGCGACAGGCGCGAGGCGGCTGCCTTGGCCATCGCCGGGAAGCTGTAGCTGGAGATATCGTGGGCGATGCGGAAGGATTCGCGCGACAGGCCGTCGAGGAATTCGCCGGCAATCGCCTCGCGCGGGGCGAAACCGATCGAATGGACGAAGCCGTCGAATTGCGGCCAGGTTTCGCCGAGCTGGTTGAACATCGCGTCGATCTGCTCGTCGCTCGCGACATCGCAATCGAACAACAGCGTGGAGTCGAATTCGGCGGCGAACTCGGCCACGCGGTCCCGGAAGCGTTCGCCGACGTAGCTGAAGGCCAGTTCGGCACCTTCGCGCCGGCAGGCGCGTGCAATGCCGTAGGCGATCGAGCGGTTGGACAGAACGCCGGTGATCAGGAAGCGCTTGCCGGCCAGGAATCCCATGGAGTCTCCAGTCTGGTGTCATCAAAAGGGGGTGCTCATTCTGGCACGCACTCGCGCTTGACACTCACAACCCTTGCCGGGTAGTCCTCCACCGGGATACAATGCGTCTTTCGCAAGAAAACTGCATGGGCGGATTCTTCCAGCCCATTTTTTTTGCTTCTTCACATTTTCATAACCTCTGAAGACACTCGCTGGATGAATTGGCAAGCCGTTGTTGAACGCACCGTGACCGGGCTGGGTTACGACCTCGTGAGTTGCGAGCGCAGCCCCAAGGGTTTGCTGCGTGTCTTCATCGACCGCCTGCAGAATGATCCGAATGGCGAGTTCATCGTCGTCGAGGATTGCGAGAAAGTGACCCGCCAGCTGCAGCACGTGCTGGAGGTCGAGGGTTGCGCCTACGAGCGCCTGGAAGTGTCGTCGCCGGGGCTGGACCGGCCGCTGAACAAGCCTGCCGATTACCAGCGCTTCGCCGGCTCGGAAATCGAGCTGACGCTGAAGGTGCCGTTCCAGGGCCGCAAGAAATTCCGTGGCGTGCTGGAGGCCCTGGGAGAGCAGTGGCGCCTGGTGTTCAACGACGGCAAGGTCGACCAGGCCCTGGATTTTTCGTTCGAGGAAGTGCGGGAGGCCCATCTGGTGCCTGTCCTCGATTTCAAGGGCCGGCGCTTTGCGCAGCCGGCTGCTGTGCCTGACGGAGCCGACGTCCAGGCCGAAGATGTTGACGGAGATCGTAATAATGAATCGTGAACTCTTGATGCTGGTCGATGCCATCTCGCGCGAGAAGAGCGTGGATCGCGAAGTCGTGTTCGGCGCGGTCGAGGCTGCACTGGCCTCTGCCAGCAAGAAGCTGCACGGCGGCGAGGTCGACATGCGCGTCACCGTCGACCGCGACAGCGGCGAATACGAGACCTTCCGCCGCTGGCACGTGGTGCCCAACGAGGCCGGCCTGCAGTTGCCCGATTCCGAGATCCTGCTGTTCGAGGCGCTCGAGCAGATCGACGACATCGAGGTCGACGACTACATCGAGGAGCCGGTCGAATCCGTGTCGATCGGCCGCATCGGCGCCCAGGCGGCCAAGCAGGTCATCCTGCAGAAGATCCGCGACGCCGAGCGCGAGCAGCTGCTCAATGATTTCCTGTCGCGCGGCGAGAAGATCTTCGTCGGCACCGTCAAGCGCCTCGACAAGGGCGACGTGATCGTCGAATCCGGCCGGGTCGAAGGGCGACTGAAGCGCAGCGAGATGATCCCGAAGGAGAACCTGCGTTCCGGCGACCGCGTGCGCGCCTTCATCGCCGAGGTCGACGCCACGCTGCGCGGTCCGCAGATCGTGCTGTCGCGCAGCGCGCCCGGTTTCATGATCGAGCTGTTCGCCCAGGAAGTGCCCGAGATCGAGCAGGGCCTGCTGGAGATCAAGTCCTGCGCCCGCGACCCCGGTTCGCGCGCCAAGATCGCCGTGATCTCGCACGACAAGCGGGTCGACCCGATCGRCACCTGCGTCGGCGTGCGCGGTTCGCGCGTCAATGCGGTCACCAATGAACTCGCCGGCGAACGCGTCGACATCGTGCTGTGGTCCGAGGACCCGGCGCAGTTCGTGATCGGCGCGCTGGCGCCTGCCAACGTGCAGTCGATCGTCGTCGATGAAGAACGCCACGCGATGGACGTCGTCGTCGACGAGGAGAACCTCGCGATCGCGATCGGCCGCGGCGGCCAGAACGTGCGCCTGGCCTCCGAGATGACCGGCTGGCGCATCAACATCATGACGGCCGAGGAATCGCAGGCGAAGCAGAACGAGGAGTCCGACAGCGTTCGCAAGCTGTTCGTCGACAAGCTCGACGTCGACGCCGAAGTGGCCGACATCCTGATCGCCGAAGGCTTCAGCAGCCTGGAAGAAGTGGCCTACGTCCCGATGCAGGAAATGCTCGAGATCGAGGGCTTCGACGAAGACACCGTCAACGAGCTGCGCACGCGGGCCAAAGACGCTTTGCTGACGATGGAGATCGCCCGCGAAGAGAAAATGGAAGACGTGTCGCAGAACCTGCGCGATCTCGAGGGGCTGGATGCGGCCCTGATCCCGAAGCTGACCGAAAGCGGGATCAACACGCGCGACGACCTCGCCGACCTCGCGGTCGACGAACTGACCGAAATTGCCGGCATCGACGAAGACAAGGCCAAGGAACTGATCATGAAGGCACGCGAACATTGGTTCACGACCTGACATTGAACGACCTGATGCCCCAACGCCCGATCGAACGCCGCACTGCAAGTACCAAGCAAGGATATTCACAATGGCTGTGACCACCGTCGCCCAGTTGGCTGCCGAGCTCAATCGCCCGGCAGCCGCGCTGCTCGAGCAGCTCCAGTCGGCCGGCGTCGTCAAGGCGTCGAGCGACGACGCGCTGACCGAGTCCGACAAGGAGCGACTGCTTGATTACCTCCGCACGGCCCATGGCACGGGCGGGGGCGAGCGCAAGAAGATCACGCTGACCCGCAAGTCGACCAGCGAGATCAAGCAGGCCGATTCGAGCGGCAAGGCGCGCACGATCCAGGTCGAGGTGCGCAAGAAGCGCACCTTCGTCAAGCGCGACGAATCGGCGCCGTCCGAGGAGCCGGCAGCGCCGGTCGTCGACGACGCCGAACTGCAGCGCCGCGAGGTCGAGGCCCAGGCCCAGGCCGAGCTGCTGCGCCGCCAGGAAGAAGAGCTGGCCGAGAAGCGCCGCCAGCGCGAGGAACAGGAAGCCCGCGAACGCGAGGCCGCCGAGGCCCGCGCACGTGAAGCC
>NZ_JBFUGN010000418.1:0-5137 GCF_056402895.1 Rhizobacter sp. P3_B12
CTGCCGCACCGGCCGCAGCGCGGCGACGCCACCGCCGAGCCGGTGCGCGTGCCGGCGGGCCGCGGCCAGCACGTGATGGTGGTCGACGACGACCCGGCGATGCTGCTGATGGTGGAGAGCCTGCTGCAGCGCGCCGGCTACCGCGTGACCGGCATCGACCAGCCGCGCGAGGCGGCGGCCAAGCTGCAGGCCGACCCCGCGGGCTACGACCTGGTGGTGACCGACTACAACATGCCGGAGCTGACCGGCATGGAGCTGGCGGTCGAGATCGCGCGCATCCGCGCCGACCTGCCGGTGGTGATCAGCTCGGGCTTCATCTCCGACGAGATGCGGGCCGCGGCGCAGCAGGCCGGCGTCAAGGGCCTGATGCAGAAGGAGTACACGCTGGAGCAACTGGGCGGCATCGTGCACGCGGTGCTGAACCCGGCACCGGGCGCCGGGTGATGACGGCTACCCGCCGCGGCGGTCACCAGCCGTCGCTGCCGCCGCCGTCCGAGCCACCCCCGCCACCGCCACCGCTGTCCCAGTCGCCGCCCGAGCCGAAATCGACCGAGCGGTTCGACAGCTCATCGGCCGCGCCGTTGTCGAAGTAGCCAGGGCTCATGCCCCCATCCGACGCATGGCTGGCCGACGAGGAGCCGCCGTCGCGGTTGCCGTCCAGCATCTTCTCGGCGAGCATGCCGGCCGCGAAGCCGCCTGCCGCTGCGAGGCCGGTGCCCAGCATGCCGCTGCCCTGGCCGCCGCCCATCGGGCTGTAGTTGGGGCCGTAGCCGCCGCTCTGCATGCCGCCGTAGGCGGGCGTCATCGACTGCGCGTTGCGGCGGGCGCTGAACATGCGCCACAGCAGCACCGCGATCACCGCGAAGCCGACGCCCCAGATCCAGCCGGGGATGCCGCTGCCGCGCTGTGCGGCGGCGCGCGGCGCCTGCACCGCGGTGCCGGTACCGGCTGCCGTGCCGCCGGCCGAGGTGGTGGCGCGCTGCTCACGCTCCAGCAACTGCTCGAAGCTCTTGAACTTGTCGGGCTGCGTGAAGCCGATCGCCGGGTCGAGCTGCTGCGCGAGGCGGGCCTCCTGCAGCGCGAACTCGAAGCGCTTGTTGTGCGCCAGGATCTCGGCGTAGACGTAGTGCGCCTTCGCGCTGCCGGGCTTGGCCGCGACCACGTCGCGCATCAGCACCTCGGCCTGGGCGTAATTGCCCTTCTGCACCTCGGCCTGCACCTCGGTGACGGACGGCAGCGCGAACGCCGCGGCCGACACCAGACCCATGGCCACGAAGGCCAGCATGGCAAGAAGTCGTTTCATGTCCGTTTGCCTTTCTCTTTCAGGAGGACCTCGATAAAGGAGGCTTGCGGCCCTCAGGTGGGGGCCGATGCGCCGGTCACAAGGGCCTGCCGCAACTCGGTCCGGGCATGCCGCATCACCGCGATGCCGCCCTGCAGGCCGAGGCCGGCCATCAGCAGCGCGACCACCACATCGGGCCACATCGTGCCGGTGCCGAACACGCCGACCGCCGCCAGCAGCACCGCGGCATTGCCGATCGCATCGTTGCGGCTGCACAACCACACCGAGCGCATGTTGGCATCGCCCTCGCGGAAGCGGTAGAGCAGCAGCGCGACGCCCAGGTTCACCGCCAGCGCCAGCCCGCCGATCCAGCCCATCGTGGCCGGTGCCGGCGACGCGCCGTACCAGGCGTGCCACAGCGCCAGCCCCAGCACGCCGGCGCCATAGACCGCCATCGTCGCGCCCTTGAACCAGGCGACCCGCGGCCGCCAGACCGCGGCCATGCCGAGAGCGACCAGGCTCAGCCCGTAGTTGACGGCATCGCCGAAGAAATCGGCCGCATCGGCCAGCAGCGAGGCCGAATCGGCATGCACGCCGCCGCCGATCTCCAGCACGGCCATGCCGGCGTTCAGCACCAGCGCGACCCACAGCACGCGGCGGTAGGCGGCCGACACCGGGCCGGTGGGCAGGTGGTCATGGGAATGGCCGTGGCCGCCGGCCCCGTCATGGGCGTGGGCAGGGCTCTGGTGGTCGTGATCGCAGCAATGTCGTGACATGGACAACTCGTGGCAAGGCGGAAGCGCTGTGGCACATTCGAAAGCCTGGAGTCCCTCCAAGGTCAAGTCCCCATGCGCATCAAGGATGTATCCGAAGCCACCGGCGTGCCGGCCGACACCATCCGGCACTACGAGAAGGCCGGGCTGCTGCCGCTGCCGGCGCGTGCCGGCAACAATTACCGCCGCTACACCGAGGCCGATGTGCAACGGCTGCGCTTCATTCGCAACTGCCGGTCGCTGGACATGAGCCTGGACGAGGTGCGCCCGCTGCTCGACTTCCTGGACCACCCGCAGGCCGATTGCTCGAAGGTGGATGCGGTGATCGAGGGCCACCTGGCGCACGTGCGCGAGCGGCTGGCGAGCCTGCAGGTGCTGGAGCGCCAGCTGGAGCTGCTGACGCAGGTGTGCGGCCAGCAGCGGGCCCAGKAGCTGTGCGGCATCGTGATGGCGCTGTCGAAGGATGCGCCGGGCGGCGTGCCCCCGACCGGACGCGGCGTGCACACGACCTGAATCCCGACCCTACAATTCGCGCCGCAGCGGTCCGTGGCGGCCGCGTTCCGGAAAGCCTCCTCATGAACAACGAGCCCCCCGCCGACAAGCCCGTCGGTCACAACCACGGTCCCGATCTCTCGCACATCGCCCCGCGCGACAAGGCGGAGATCCTGGCGCAGGCCTTGCCGTACATCCGCAAGTTCCATGGCAAGACCATGGTCATCAAGTACGGCGGCAACGCGATGACCGATCCGGCGCTGCAGCAGGATTTCGCCGAAGACGTGGTGCTGCTGAAGCTGGTGGGCATCAACCCGGTGGTGGTGCACGGCGGCGGGCCGCAGATCGAGGACGCGCTGGCCAAGATCGGCAAGAAGGGCACCTTCATCCAGGGCATGCGCGTCACCGACGAGGAGACCATGGAAGTGGTCGAGTGGGTGCTGGCCGGCCAGGTGCAGCAGGACATCGTCGGGCTGATCAATGCGGTCGGCGGCAAGGCCGTCGGCCTGACCGGGCGTGACGGCGGGCTGATCCGCGCGCACAAGCTGAAGATGGTCGACCGCGACGACCCGACCAAGGTGCACGATGTCGGCCAGGTCGGCGAGATCGAGTCGATCGACCCRTCGGTCGTCAAGGCGCTGCAGGACGACCAGTTCATCCCGGTGATCTCGCCGCTCGGCTTCGGCTCGGAGAACGAGAACTACAACATCAACGCCGACGTGGTGGCCGGCAAGCTGGCCGAGGTGCTGAAGGCCGAGAAGCTGCTGATGCTGACCAACATCCCCGGCGTGCTCGACAAGCAGGGCAAGCTGCTGACCAACCTGTCGGCGCGCGAGATCGACGAGCTGTTCGACGACGGCACGATCAGCGGCGGCATGCTGCCGAAGATCGCGTCGGCGCTCGACGCCGCGAAGAACGGCGTGAACACCGTGCACATCATCGACGGCCGCGTGCCGCACGCGATGCTGCTCGAGATCCTGACGGAACAGGCCTACGGCACGATGATCCGCAGCCACTGAGGCTACCGGGGCGGGTACCCCGCCTCGGTCAGCGCCGCCGCGAGGAGGCTCCGGTCCGACGCCGATTCCACCTCGACGGTGTGTTCCGCCAGGTTCACCACCACCAGCGCGTGCGGATCCGCCTCTTTCAGCGCCTGTGTCACCGCCTTGACGCAGTGGCCGCAGCTCATCCCGTCCACTTGAAATTCGATCATCTCTCTCTCCAATGACATCGGTCGACAGTCACGCACTGTGAAGCTTGCCACGGTGGCAGGGTCAAGCCTCGGCGCGAAGCCCCACGACGCACAAGGCCTTGACCTTGCCATGATGGTAAGGTCGACAGTCGCGTCATGAACACGAATTCCCTGTCCCTCAGCATCGACGGCATGACCTGCGCGTCGTGCGTCACGCGCGTCGAGAAAGCCTTGCAGCGCGTGCCGGGCGTGCTGTCGGCGACCGTCAACCTGGCGACCGAGCGCGCCGAGGTGCAGACGAGCAGCGGCGATGCGGCGGCGCTGCTCGCGGCCGTCGAGAACGCGGGCTATGCGGCGCATGTGCACGAGGACGACGAGGCGCCCGCGGCCGCAGCCCCGGCCTGGCCGGTGATCGCGGCCGCTGCGTTGTCGCTGCCACTGGTGCTGCCGATGCTGCTGTCGCTCGCCGGTGTCGACGCGATGCTGCCGGGCTGGCTGCAGCTGCTGCTCGCGGCGCCGGTGCAGTTCGTGCTCGGCGCCCGCTTCTACCGCGCCGGCTGGAAGGCGCTGCGCGCGCGCACCGGCAACATGGACCTGCTGGTCGCGCTCGGCACCTCGGCCGCCTTCGGGCTCAGCGTGCAGCAGCTGCTGGTGCACGGGGCGCAGGGCGGCCACGGCCACCTGTATTTCGAGGCGTCGGCGGTGGTGATCACGCTGGTGCTGCTCGGCAAGTGGCTGGAGCAGCGCGCGAAGCGCCAGGCCACCGATGCGATCCAGGCGCTGAACGCACTGCGCCCGCAGACGGCGCGGGTGCGCCGCGACGGCGTCGAGCGCGACCTGCCGATCGCGCAGCTGCAGGTCGGCGACCTCGTCGTCGTGCGGGCCGGCGAGCGCATGCCGGTCGATGGCGAGGTGCTCGAAGGCGAGAGCCATGTCGATGAATCGCTGATCACCGGCGAAGGCCTGCCGGTGCTGCGCCAGCCGGGCGCGCGCGTCATCGGCGGGGCGGTCAACGGCGAAGGGCTGCTGCTGGTGCGTGCGACGACGCTCGGCGCCGCGTCGGCGCTGTCGCGCATCGTCCACCTGGTCGAATCGGCGCAGGCGAAGAAGGCGCCGATCCAGCAGCTGGTCGACCGCGTCAGCGCGGTGTTCGTGCCGGTCGTGCTGGCGCTCGCCTTCGTCACGCTGCTTGGCTGGGGCGTGGCGACCGGGGGCTGGGAGCAGGCGGTGCTGAACGCGGTGGCGGTGCTGGTGATCGCCTGCCCGTGCGCGCTGGGCCTGGCGACGCCGGCGGCGCTGATGGCGGGCACCGGCGTCGCGGCGCGGCGCGGCATCCTGATCAAGGACGCCGAGGCGCTGGAACGCGCGCGGCAGGTCGACATCGTCGCGTTCGACAAG
>NZ_JBFUGN010000419.1:0-5130 GCF_056402895.1 Rhizobacter sp. P3_B12
TCTATTGGGTCATCCCTTGGGTCACCCGTTGACCAGGTACGAGCTGCCGGGAACCAGGTGCGGCTGATGCGGCGCGATGGCATGGACGTTGACCGTCTTGATGCTCCAGCGCCGGTGTTGAGCGGCTTCGTTGCGCACGATGCCGATCTCCTTGCCGTGCAGCGACAGGTTGTTCGAGATCGAGACGAAATCGCCCGGGCGCATCAGCACCCGGCGCTTCATCGCGTGCAGCGTGGCGGTCAGCCGCTTCACGGCACGGGTCGCCGAATCGGTCAGGCCCTCGGTGCGGTTCTCGAAGAAGCGCAGGTCGACCTCGCGCGTCAGCACCGCATGCTCGGACGCCTTGCCCAGGGCCACGTTGCCGCCCACCATCGACAGGTCGTCGAACGGCGTGTAGAACGCGGCTTCGCGCAGCACCGCCAGCGTGTCCTTGTCGAGTGCGGCCAGCACGTCGCGGTTGGCCACGAAGGTGGTCCAGATCTCGTTGTCGTCGCAGCTGCGCAGCGCCAGGATGTTGACCAGGTCGGGGCGCACGAAGTGGTTCGCCAGGTCCTTGTGGAAATGGATCGGGCCGAGTGCCTTCTGCGATTGCGAGTCTTTCAGCGCATCTTTCGGGAAGATGTCCTGGAAGACATCGCCGTCGTTCACGTTCAGGTACGAGATCGGGTGCTCGCCGGCCACCTCGGCATACAGCTGCAGGAAGCCTTCGGCGACGAAGCTGCGCTTCAGCCTGTGCTTGTCGGCCACCGGGTCGACATTGCCCAGTTCGGGCAGCAGGCTGTCGATCGGGCCGTTCTCGACGAACACGAACGGCCGCTCGTACGCGGACGCGCGCCGGCGCCCCTCCATGAAATCGCGAAAGCGCGCGAGGTTCGGATCGCCGGCGACCAGCATGCGGATCTCGTGGCTGAACGCCTCGTAGGCCTTGTACGGGCTCACACGGATCGATTCGAGGCGCCGGACCAGCGCGCTGCGCTCTGCGTCGCTGAAGCTGAAATCCAGCGGCAGCTCGCGGCATCGGGTGTCGAGGGTGGTCATCTTCTGTTCTCCCTGAAGGTCGGGTGAGGGTGAGGGTGCGGATGCGGTTGGGGTGGCCGTCAGCGATCGAGCAACTGGCGCAGCCCGTGCTTGCCGCAGACCGGGTCGATCGTGATCTCGAGCCAGGGCACGTCGGCGGCGCGCAGCCAGCCGAGCGCCGCGGCACCGGGCTCCGGCCGCTGCGCGAAGCCTCGCGTGTCGCCGTGCCAGCACGGGAAATCGGGGTCATCGGCCGGGAACAGCGCATCGGCGATGTCGGCATGTTGCAGGCCCGCGGTGCTGCCCGAGGCATGCACGGTGACGCCGGCGGCATGGCCCGGCTCGAGCGTGGCCCGCACCACGCCGGCCAGCGGCGCGCGCGGCACGTACAGCGTGCCCAGCACCTCGGCCAGCAGGCAGGGCGCGACGATGCGCTTGTGCTGCTGCGCGTAGCTGCGCCGGTACAGCGCCCGGTCGCAGGTCTGGCCGACATCGATGTGGCGGCGCTGCAGGTCGCGCAGGCCGGCGTCGAAGATGCGACGCAGCTCGGGGTAGTCGACGATCGTGCCTTCGCAGTACGACAGGTAGCTGGGCCACGACCACACGCTGCGCCCGTCTTCGGCATCCAGCAGCACCCGGTCGTTGGCGAGCGGGCGCGCGCCGTGCCGCAGCACCATGTCGATGAACAGCGTCGACTTGCCGGCCCCCTTGCAGCCGAGGAACAGCCAGGCCCCGCCATCGAGCACCACCGCGCTCGCATGCAGCATCGGTGCAAAGCGTGGCCCGCGGCGCCACAGCGTCAGGTTGCGCGCGGCGTGGAAGATCAGCTCGCTGGAGCGCACGGCGCGCATCGGGTCGATGTGCACGTCGAGGCAGGCGCGCCGCGCATCGTGGCGGAACAGCATGCCTTCGCCCGGCAGGTGGATGGCACCGCCGGCATCGATGCCGGCATCGGCCGGGCCTTCGAGGTTCCAGTGCGGGTAGTTCAGCGAACGGTGGAATCGCGCGTGCGCCGGCCAGCCGGCGGACGCATCGGCCAGCTCGGCGGCGCCGGCATRGTGCACGCGGATGTCCATCGCCGGCATGGCGCCCGGCTCGATCACCGAAGGCTCGTAGGAGCGCGCGATGCGGTCGAAGAACCAGGCATCGCCGAACGCGCTGTGAAGCAGGAACTGGCTGTCGAGCAGCCGATGACGACTCGTGTCCACGCAGGCCTCGAAGACGCAATGTTCCTCGGCGGCAAGGCAGCCGAGGCCCGGTTGAAGGGGGAGCGTCTCCGTGTGGGAGTCGTGTGCCGCATGACAGGCGGCCGGCTGGGTGGGGGCACAAGAATTCTTGTGAGCCCAGGCGGCAAAGTCTACGGAGCCGGCACGGGCGGGTCAAGCGCCCCTGCGTCGAAGAGGGCTGTCAGTTCGCTGTCTCGAATCCGACCAAGGCAGGGTTTTTTTGATGCCGGCGCATGATGCGCGGCAGCTTCCATGGAGGATTCTGATGACACGCCATTTCGACGCCATCGTGATCGGCAGCGGCCAGGCCGGGCCGTTCCTCGCGGCCCGGCTGTGCGCCGCCGGCATGAAGACCGCGCTGGTCGAGCGCGAGCACCTGGGCGGCACCTGCGTCAACGACGGCTGCATCCCGACCAAGACGCTGGTGGCGAGTGCGCGCACCGCGCATGTCGCGCGCCGCGCGGCGGACTACGGCGTGGTGATCGACGGCGCGGTGCGCGTCGACATGAAGGCGGTGAAGGCGCGCAAGGATGCGATCGTCGCGCAGTCGGTGGCGTCGCTGTCGTCGTGGCTCGGCGGCATGGAGAACCTGAGCCTGCTTTGGGGGCACGCGCGCTTCGTCGGGCCGCACCGCGTGCAGGTGGGCGACGAGGTGCTCGAGGCGCCGAAGGTCTTCATCAACACCGGCGCGCGTCCGATCGTGCCCGACTGGCCCGGCATCGCCGACGTGCCGGTGCTGACCAACACCTCGATGATGGCGCTCGACGTCGTGCCGGAGCACCTGCTGGTGATCGGCGGCAGCTACATCGGGCTGGAGTTCGCGCAGATGCACCGCCGCTTCGGCGCACGCGTCACGGTGCTGGAGCATGGCGGGCGCCTGGTGTCGCGCGAGGATCCGGAGGTGTCGGCCGAGGTGCGCGCGATCCTCGAGCGCGAGGGCGTCGAGGTGCTCACGATGGCGCGCGATTTCTCGCTGGCCCGCGCTGCCGATGGCGCCATCCGCCTGAGCATCCTGCAGGACGGCCGGCCGCGCGAGCTCACCGGCAGCCACCTGCTGGTGGCCGTGGGCCGCCGCCCGAACACCGACGATCTCGGGCTCGAGCACGCCGGCGTGATCTGCGATGCACGCGGCTACATCGAGGTCGACGACCAGCTGCGCACCAGCGTGCCCGGCCTCTGGGCGATGGGCGATTGCAACGGCCGCGGCGCGTTCACGCACACCTCGTACAACGACCACGAGATCGTCGCCGCCAACCTGCTGGACGACGATCCGCGCCGCGTCAGCGACCGCATCCCGGCCTATGCGCTCTACATCGACCCGCCGCTCGGGCGCGTCGGCATGACCGAGGCCGAGGTGCGGGCGAGCGGGCGCGATGCGCTGGTCGGCGTGATGCCGATGACGCGGGTCGGCCGCGCGAAGGAGCGCGGCGAGACGCAGGGCTTCATGAAGGTGCTGGTGGATGCGCAGACCGAGCGCATCCTCGGCGCGTCGCTGCTGTGCATCGACGGCGACGAGATCGTGCATTCGCTGCTCGACGTGATGGCGGCGAACGCGCCGTACACGGTGATCGCGCGGGCGATGCACATCCACCCGACGGTCAGCGAGCTGATCCCGACCTTGCTGCAGCAGCTGAAGCCGCTGCCGAAATGACGGGAGGAAATGAAGGAAGATAGCGCTCCCTCGAAGAACAACCAGGAGAGCGACCGATGAAGATCCGTGCCACTGCCGTCGCGCTGGCGGCCTCCCTTGCCGCGTGCGGCACCCCACCGCCGGCGGGCGGACCCGTCAGCGATGCGAAGCTGCAGGACAGCATCCAGACGGTCGTCGTGATCTTTGCGGAGAACCGCGCCTTCGACACCCTGTACGGCCTGTTCCCCGGTGCCGACGGCATCCCCGGCGTGAACCCGTCGTCGCGCGGCACCTGGCAGCCGCAGACCGAGCGCGACAGCAACGTCGTGCTGCCCAAGCTGCCGCAGACCTGGGGCGGCGTCACCGCGGCAGGGCAGGCGGTGACGCTGGCGCAGGGCGCGACTGCGAACCAGGACAACCGGCCGTTCCAGATCGATGCCGATGCGGGCTACCAGGGCAGCGGCGTGAAGGTCGGGCAGGACGTGATCACGCGCGACCTGTACCACCGCTTCTTCGAGAACCAGATGCAGATCAACGGCGGGCGCAACGACAAGTTCGCCGCCTGGGCCGATGGCGGCGGCCTGTCGCTCGGCTACTACGACGGCAGCCGGATGCGGCTGTGGCAGATCGCGCAGCAGTACGTGCTGGCGGATCGCTTCTACATGGGCGCATTCGGCGGCTCGTTCCTGAACCACCAGTACCTGGTGTGCGCCTGCGTGCCGGTGTACCCCGATGCCGAGCAGTCGCCGGCCAAGGGCTCGATCTCGGCGGTCGACCGGCTGGCCGACGGGCGCTGGAGTTCGAAGCTCACGACGCGGCCCGATTCGCCGTCGTCGGCGATCGCCGGGCCGCCGAAGTATGTCAACAGCAGCAACCTGACGCCGGCTGATTACGCCGGTGACGGCAAGTACTACGCGGTCAACACGATGCAGCCGGCGTATCAACCGAGCGGCGTGCCGCCGGCGGCCGCGGGCAGCGACCTGCTGGCCGATGCGGGCAAGGCCAACACGCTGCCGCCGCAGACGCAGGCGACGATCGGCGACATGCTCGACCGCAAGGGCGTCGACTGGGCCTGGTACGGCGGCGCGTGGAACACCGCCACCGACGAGGGCCGGCAGCCGGCGGCGGTGGCGCGCAAGGTGATCTATGCGTCGCCGATCGGCTTCCAGACGCACCACCAGCCGTTCAACTACTACGCGACGGTCGACCCGACCGATCCGGCGAAGGCCGCGTACCGCAAGGCGCACCTGAAGGATT
>NZ_JBFUGN010000420.1:0-5116 GCF_056402895.1 Rhizobacter sp. P3_B12
GATCATCACGAGCAGGCTGTAGACCAGGTCCATTGGATTGGCCTTCAATCCTTCGCGGCTATAGACCTTCCCATCCGAGGCGGTGACCACCTTGATCCCCGCATTGACGATGGACGCCAGTTGCGCCTGCGCCTGCAACGGCTCCGCACGCGACAGCCGATCAAGCCCCTCGACGACGAGGACAGAAGAGGCGGGCACAGCCCCATCTTCAACAGCCCGCAGGAACGCTCCAAGCGCCCCTTGCTTTACATGCTTCTGGTGATAGGCCGACAGGCCCTCGTCGCGCAAGCTGAGCTGGTCATCGAGTTCGAGCCCGTGATCCTTTGCCCACTGCTGCGCGTATGCTCGTTGCCGCTCTGAACTCGCCCCTGCTGCCTGCTTCGCATCGCTGAAGCGGATGTAGCTGTAAACCCTCGCCATTCCATCCCTCTCTTCTTGTGAGAAGAAAGTTTACTTTCGCGGCGTGAGGCTTACCTCAGTCAGGTTCGAAGGGACTCTCTCAGCCGGCCCGGACGGGCCAGCACCCCCAGCGATGCCCGCCGGGTGAGCGGCGGGCAGGGCGGATTCTGCACCATCCGGAAAGGGTGCCTGGGGTCATGACGGTGGATTTGGTCTTGCTTCGCCACGCTATTCGACGGAGTGGAGCGGCCGCGCCAGCGCGAACATGCCGCCATACAAGGCACCCCCAGTGCCAGGGAGTCGTCGATGTCTTGCGCCCGCCATTCCATGCTCCTGCCGTGTGCAATGCGGCAGCCAGCGGCCCGCCAGCACGAGGTGACCCTGTCGGATGCCGCCGGAGCCCCTTCGTGATGGCCGCGCCCGAGCACTTCCCGGCGGGCGTCGACGAACGCGACCTGCTGCGGGCCCTGCTGGACAACTCACCGGATCACATCTATTTCAAGGACAGGCAGTCCCGCTTCATCAAATCGAGTGCGGCGCAGGCGCTCCAGTTCGGGATGGCGACACCCGACGGGTTGGTCGGCAAATCGGATTTCGACGTCTTCTCCGACGCGCATGCCCGGCCGGCCTTYGAGGACGAGCAGGAGATCATCCGCACCGGCCTGCCGATGGTCGGCAAGGTCGAGCGCGAGACCTGGATGGACGGGCGGCCCGACASCTGGGCGCTGACCACCAAGATGCCGCTGCGCAACCGCGATGGCGAGATCATYGGCACCTTCGGCATCACCAAGGACATCTCCGACCTGAAGGAAGCCGAGCGCCGSATCGGCGAGGTGCACCGGCAGCTGGTCGAAGCKTCGCGCCTGGCCGGCATGGCCGAGATYGCCACGAACGTGCTGCACAACGTCGGCAACGTGCTCAACAGCGTCAACATCTCCGCCGGCCTGATCGTCGATCGGCTKCGCGCCTC
This sequence comes from Rhizobacter sp. P3_B12, assembly GCF_056402895.1. NCBI lineage: Bacteria > Pseudomonadati > Pseudomonadota > Betaproteobacteria > Burkholderiales > Sphaerotilaceae > Rhizobacter > Rhizobacter sp. P3_B12. Next base: position 1,370 of record NZ_JBFUGN010000420.1, read on the forward strand.
CAAGCTCAAGGGGCTCGCGCGTGCGGTCGGCCTGATGGACGAGCATGCCGRCGACCTSGGCGACTTCCTCACGCGCGACRCSCGCGGCAAGCTGCTGCCCGGCTATCTGCGCGAMCTGGCGCAGGCTCTGGAGGCCGAGCAGRCGGCCATYGCCGAAGAGCTCGGCCTGCTCGCCAGGAGCGTCGATCACATCAAGGAGGTCGTGGCGACCCAGCAGTCGTATGCGGGCGCATCGCGCGTCGTCGAGTCCCTGAAGGTCGACGAACTGCTGGACGATGCATTGCGCATGAACGTCAGTGCCCTGACCCGTCACAAGGTCGAGGTCGTGAAGCAGGTTCCCGACCTGCCCGCCTTGAGCCTGGACCGGCACCGCTTGCTGCAGATCCTGGTGAACCTGATCAGCAATGCCAAGCACGCGATGCGCGGTGCGCCACCGAACCACAGCGCGTGCATCACGTTGGGCGCCGCGCTGCTGGAAGGTGCCGGAGGTCGAGTGCTGCGCATCACGGTGGCCGACAACGGCGAAGGCATTGCACCCGAGAACCTGGTGCGCGTCTTCGTCCAYGGCTTCACCACGCGCAGCAACGGCCACGGCTTCGGCCTGCACAGCTGTGCCTTGGCGGCCCGCGAGATGGGCGGGACGCTGAGCGCGCACAGCGAGGGTGCGGGGCAAGGCGCCACGTTCGTGCTGGACATCCCGATCGACCCGCAGGAGGGCGATCGATGACACCCGGGCAGAACCGGCGGATCCTGCTGGTCGACGACATGCCGGCGATCCAYGAGGACTTCCGCAAGATCCTCGTGCCGCAACCGGTGCACGCGGGACTCGATGCCGCCGAGACGGCGCTGTTCGGAGACGAACCGCCGGCGGTGCTGAGCGTGTTCGAGCTCGATTCGGCCTACCAGGGSCAGGAGGCGGYGGGCCAGGTGCAGGCGTCGCTSGCCGCGGGCCGACCCTATGCACTGGCCTTCGTGGACATGCGCATGCCGCCRGGCTGGGACGGCGTGCAGACGATCGAGCGCCTGTGGCAGATCGATCCGCGGCTTCAGGTCGTCATCTGCACYGCTTACGCCGACACCTCGTGGGACGAGGTGCTGGCGACRCTCGACGTGCGSGACCGGCTGTTGATCCTCAAGAAGCCCTTCGACGCGATCGAGGTGCGCCAACTCGCGAACATGCTGACCGCCAAGTGGCAGATGACGCAGGATGCAGCGGCGCAGCTCACGCGGCTGGAAGACGCCGTGGCGGAGCGCACGCGCGAGATCACGAGCAGCAATGAGGCGCTGCAGGCCGAGGTGGCCGAGCGCAARCATCTGCAGGGGCAGCTGGTGCAATCGGAGAAGCTCGCCTCGATCGGCCAGYTGGCGGCCGGCGTSGCGCACGAGATCAACAACCCGATCGGCTACATCTTCTCCAATTTCGGCACGCTGGARGACTACCTCGGCAAGTTGTTCGAGRTGCTGGCTGCCTACGAGGCYGCCGAAGGCGATATCGGCCCYTCCGACGTCGCCGCSAGGCTGCGCAAGCTGCGCGAKGCGGTCGAGCTGGAATTCCTGAAGGAAGACATCCCGGTGCTGATGCGCGAGTCCAGGCAAGGCATCGTGCGGGTGCGCCAGATCGTGCAGGACCTGAAGGATTTCTCGCGCGTGGATTCCACGCAGGATTTCCAGTGGGCGGATCTGCACCAGGGCATCGATTCGACGCTGAACGTGGTCGCCAACGAGGTCAARTACAAGGCGGACCTGATCAAGGAATACGGCGTGATTCCAGACGTCGAGTGCCTGCCGTCGCAAATCAACCAGGTCGTGATGAACCTGGTGGTCAACGCGGCCCAGGCGATGGGCGAGGAACGCGGCCGCATCATGATCCGCACCGGGGTCGAGGCGGATGCCGGGCACGTCTGGCTGGARGTCGCCGACACCGGCTCGGGCATYCCKCCGGACACGCTCAAGCGCATCTTCGAGCCCTTCTTCACCACCAAACCGGTCGGCAAGGGRACGGGCCTCGGGCTYTCGCTGTCGTACGGGATCGTGCAGAAGCATCACGGACGCATCGAYGTCGAAAGCGTGCTGAACCARGGCACCACGTTTCGGGTGACGCTGCCGGTGCGCCGACCGGTCACATCGACTGAGGCGGAAGGCACGAGCGTCTGAGGCAAGACCCGTACTGATCGATGCATACGACTCAATGATCTGCATGAGTGGCGGCGTAGGGATTCGAGCGGCGATTTGAGTATGAGGTCATATTTGTTCCACGCATTTCGAACGCTATTTGAATAGAGTTGCAGGTGGTTTTCCTGGGCCGGCGAATGCAGGTCAATTCAGAGACGGCATGAGAACTTCCCTGTTCGGACCCCACTCCACATGGGTTAGACCGGGCTCCTGGGCCTCCAGTCGCCGACGCTCGGCTTCCTGCGCCGGCAGCTGGCCCTGCTGAACCCGCATCGCTTCGGCCAGTGCGGATTCTTCCTGCCCGGTCTGGGCGCGTTCGAGCGCAAGCTTCACGTCCAGGATGAGTTCCTCGTCGTTCCAGGGCTTGAGGATGTAGCGGACCACCTGCGCGTCGTTCATGGCGCGCACCAGCGTGGAGACGTCGGCGGAGCCGCTGGCGATCATCGGCACCACCTGGGGCTGGATGCCTCGAACGTCGCGCAGGAACGAAACGCCATCCTGCGGCGGCATGCGGAAGTCCGACACGACCACGTCGAACGAACGCGAGCCAGCGCGAGTTGCGTGTCGCTAAACGACTCGATGCGCGCCAGGTCGCGCAGCGGCACGCGCAGGGCACGATGCAGTGCCGCGAGCACGTTGAGCGTCTGCTTGAAGAGCAGCGCCTCGTCCTTGCGCTACCGATGTCTAGCCTCAGCACGACGCGCTGACCAGGGGTGATCGAGCGGAATCCAAAGTACTCCGGCAAATCGGGTCGCATATGCCGTTGAAAGCCCTGAACCTGGACCTTCACTCCAGAATCCAGGTGCAGATGCGCCATCAGACAGGGTTGACGCTTGGCCCAGACGAGTGCATCGAGAACACTTGAGTGCGATCCCCCGCCCAACCGAGGAAGTCAGTGCGGTACGTGCAGCTAACAGTGGCGTGGGCGGACTGTTCTCCACTGTCGTCTTTGGATGTGCTATTTCCGCCCGTCGATTTCGGAGTCGCAGCTGGCGCCATCGAGCAGCGACAACAAGGCAGGGGTCAGCGCCTTCAGCAGCTGCGCCGGCATGGCACTTGTGAACTTGTAGTTGGCGGCGTAGGGCTCGTGAACGTAGGCCATCATCGTGCCGAAGTAGCGGTCTCCGATCAGGAACACCAAGGTGGCCGAGCGGTCGACGATGCGTGATGAGATCAGCCTGCCGCCACGGCCGTAGGTATCGAAACGATGGTCGCCGGTGCCAGTCTTGCCACCGATCTCCACCACGCTGCCGTCACGTCGCACCAGCGCCCCCTTCAGTCGCTTCGCCGTACCTTCTTCGACCACGCCGATCAGAGCCCGCCGCACCACGTCGGCGATCTCGGCACCGAGCACGCGTTCGCCCGCCGTCGGCTGGTACTCGAGATGAGTTTCATAGGGTGTGCCACGGGCGAACTGCAGCGACGCGACGCGCGTCACCGGTAGACGCAGTCCACGGTTGACGATGATGCCCATCAACTCGGCGAGCGCCGCCGGCCGGTCGCCGGACGCGCCAAGTGCGGTCGCATACGACGGCGTCAGCGACCTGAACGGATAGCCCAGCCGCAGCCATGCAC
>NZ_JBFUGN010000421.1:0-5115 GCF_056402895.1 Rhizobacter sp. P3_B12
CGCTCGATCTGTTGAACGCTTTCCGGCGCCATGGCCAGCACCTCGACGCCTTCGGCGCAGGGCTTGGTCGAGAGCACGACGGCGTCTTCGCCGAAAGCCTGGCGGACCAGGGTCAGGGCGTCGCGCGAAGTGCGGGCGGTGAAGCGTTTGACGTTCATCGGGAGCTCCAGGAGATCGAGCAGGAACCAGTGGCAAGCAATGGCATCCAGTGTGTGAGAGCGCAGCCGGCCGCGGTCCGGGGATGAGCCACCGTAAATCCCTTCATTTGGGATGTTTCGTGCCGAGGGGGCACGGCGGTGGACAGGAAGGCAGAGGTCATGGGCGGACGCGGTGGATGCGTGCCGTCATTGTTCCGGGGTGGACCGGAAACTTGAGGCCGATGAGAGGGGGGAAAGCCGGCCTGTTTCTGTGGCAAAGGCGCGGGTGGGGAAGATGACAAGCGAACAAATGAGGGTTGATCCCGGGTTGTCACCCGGGACACCGGAACCACGCGATCAGTTCGCCCCGATGATCGACCCGATGCGGATCGAGTGCGTTTCCGGAATCTCGCTGTGCCCCAGCACCCGCAGCCGCGGCGCGGCGCGCTTCAGCAGCCGGGCCATCGGCGCGCGGATCATGTCCGGCACCAACAGGCAGGCCGGGTGGCCCAGGTCTTCCTGGCGCTTGGCCGAGGCAGCGGCGCTGCGCGTCAGCGTGTCGGCGACGCCCGGGTCGAGCACCGCGCCGTGCGGCGAGTTCAGCGCCTGCGTCACCAGGCGCTCCAGCTCCGGCTCCAGCGCGATCACCTCGAGCTCCTTCACCGGGCCGTAGATCTGCTGCACGATGGCCGGCGCCAGGCTGATGCGGATGCGCCGCGCCAGCTCACCCGGCTCGCTCGCCACCGCCGCATGCTCGGCCAGGCTCTCGACGATCGAGCGCATGTCGCGGATGTGCACGCCCTCTTCCAGCAGCAGCTGCAACACCTTCTGCAGGCTGGCGATGCCGACCATCTTCGGGATCACGTCTTCCATCAGCTTCGGCGCGAGCTTGGTCACGTGCTCGACCAGCTGCTGCGTCTCGACACGGCCGAGCAGCTTGGCCGCGTGCAGCTGCATCAGGTGCGACAGGTGCGTGGCCACCACGGTGGAGCAGTCCACCACCGTGAAGCCGTTCATCTGCGCCGCTTCGCGCTGGCGCTCCTCGATCCACACGGCCGGCAGCCCGAACGCCGGGTCGGTGGTGCGGGTGCCGATCAGCTGGGTGGTCGCGCCGCCCGGGTTGATCGCCAGCAGCATGCCCGGGAAGGCCTCGCCCTCGCCGACCACCGCGCCGCGCAGCGTCAGCCGGTACATGCTGGGCTTGAGCTCCAGGTTGTCGCGGATGTGCACCGGCGGCGGCAGGAAGCCGACATCCTGCGCGAACTTGCGCCGCACGCCCTTGATGCGCTGCAGCAGGTCGCCCTCGCGGTTCTTGTCGACCAGCGTGATCAGCCGGTAGCCCACTTCCAGGCCCAGCGTGTCGACCGGCTGCAGGTCGTCCCAGCTGGCCTCGGCATTCGGCTCGGCCACCGGCGCGGCCGGCGGCGGCGTGTTCCGGACGCGCTTGTTGCGCTCGTTCATCCACCAGGCCGCATAGCCCATGCTGCCCGAGATCAGCAGGAACACCAGGTGCGGCATGCCCGGGATGATGCCCAGCAGGCCGATCACGCCGGCGGTGATGCCCAGCACGCGCGGCGAGTTGAAGACCTGGCTCGCGACCTGCGTGCCGACGTCTTCTTCCTTGCCGACGCGCGACACCACCATCGCCGCCGCCACCGAGATCAGCAGCGCCGGCACCTGGGCCACCAGCGCATCGCCGATGGCCAGCAGGATGTAGCTGTCGGCCGCCTGCGACGCCGACAGGTCGTGCTGGGCCACGCCGATGATGAAGCCGCCGATGATGTTGATGAACAGGATCAGCAGGCCGGCCATCGCGTCGCCGCGCACGAACTTGCTGGCACCGTCCATCGAACCGAAGAACTCCGCCTCGTTGCCCACTTCGAGGCGGCGGCGCTTGGCCTCCTTCTCGTCGATCAGGCCGGCGTTCAGGTCGGCGTCGATCGCCATCTGCTTGCCGGGCATCGCATCCAGCGTGAAGCGCGCGCCGACTTCGGCGATTCGCTCGGCGCCCTTGGTCACCACGACGAAGTTGATCACCACCAGGATCGCGAACACGATCAGGCCGACCGCGAAGTTGCCGCCGATCAGGAAGTGGCCGAAGGATTCGATCACCTTGCCGGCCGCGCCAGGCCCGGTGTGACCCTGCAGCAGCACGACGCGGGTGGAGGCGATGTTCAGCGACAGCCGCAGCAGCGTGGTCAGCAGGATCACGGTCGGGAAGGCCGAGAAATCGAGCGGCCGCACCATGTAGGCCGCGACCATCATCACCATCAGCGCCATCGCGATGTTGAAGGTGAACAGCAGGTCGAGCGCGAAGGCCGGCAGCGGCAGCACCATCATGGACAGCACCATGATGATGAAGACCGGCGCCATCAGCGCCTTGATCGCCTTGGCATGCGGGCCGAGCCAGCCCTGGATCTGTTGGATCAGCGGATTCATTCAGTGTCCTCGGTGGCCTTCAGGCCGTACTTGCCGCTCTTCGGGTTGTGCGGATCGAGCTCGTCCGGCACGTTCAGTTCGGGCAGCGCGCCCGGCAGCGCGACGCGGCCGCTCAGCGCGGCACGCAGCTGGTAGACGTAGGCGAGCACCTGGGCGACGGCCGCGAACAGCGCGGCCGGGATCTCGCGGTCGACCTCGGCGTGGGCATACAGCGCACGCGCCAGCACCGGCGCCTGCAGCACCGGCACCTTCGATTCCTTCGCGGTGTCGCGGATGCGCATGGCCATCAGGTCGGCGCCCTTGGCGACCACGCGCGGCGCGCCCATCTTGCCTTCGTCGTACTTCAGCGCGACGGCGTAGTGGGTCGGGTTCATCACGACCAGGTCGGCAGTGGGCACGGCGGCCAACATGCGGCGATTGGCCATCTCGCGCATGCGGGCGCGGATCTTGGCCTTGATCTCCATGTTGCCTTCGACTTCCTTGTGCTCCTGCTTGATTTCCTGGTGGCTCATCTTCAGGCGCATCGCGTGCAGCTGGCGCTGCAGCGGCACGTCGACCGCCGCGAAGGCGGCCAGCGCCAGCAGCACCAGCAGCATGCCGCCGACGATGGTGCTGCCGACGTGCGACAGCGCCTGCGGCAGCGGCATCGACAGTGCACCGGCGAACATCTCGACGTGCGAGCGCAGGTACATCGCGCCGATGGTGCCGAGGATCAGCGCCAGCACGGCGCCCTTGATCGCCTCGATCAGCTGCTGCTTCGAGAACAGCTTGCCGATGCCGGTGATCGGGTTGAACTTGTCGAACTTGGGCGCGAGCGGCTTGAGCGTCCAGACCCAGCCGCCGGCCGCGACGGCGACGGCCACGCCGACCACCATCATCAGCAGGCCCATCGGCAGCACGACCCAGATCAGCTTGCTCGTGAGTTCGGCCAGCCGCTCGCCCATCGCCTCGGGATTCTTCGCCATCACGGCGTTGAACTGCAGGCCGGTGGCGAGCAGCTGCTTCAGCCAGCGCGACAGCAGCGGCGCCGCGGCCACCAGCGCCGCACCGCCGACCGCGATCGCCGCGAAGTGCGACAGATCGCGCGAACGCGCGACCTGGCCCTCGGATCGGGCCTTGTCGAGCTTTCGCTGCGAGGCGGGCAGGTTGCGGTCTTGGTCGGACATGGCGGGGGCGGTGGTGTGCTCCCGCGATTGTTCCGGGGTGGGGGCGGAACTTGAGCCGGATCAGAGGGGGGAAAGCGGCTCTGTTTCGTGACCATGCCCCCGCGTTACGAAGACTCCTCTCTCCCTGAGCGATGGCCCACGTTGGAACCCTGCAGCCGACGAAGTCACTTACCTGTGTCCCGAACAACAGGCGGCGAAGCGCGATCGTTTACGCCGCCAACTCAGAAGGAAGTTCCGTGATCGAATCAGCGAAGACAAAAGTCAGACACGGCTTTGACAAAACCCGTGACACCGCGAGGAGCGGAGCGAGGAAGCTACGCCGTGGCATCGCCAAGGCCGCTCACAGCGCAAAGGAATTCCTCGCTCACATTCGACTGAATGTCGGCAATGGAGTTTCTCCTCACGCCAAAACCTCATCGGGGCAAGATTCTTCCATTTCAAACGATCAAAGCAGCAGTGACGAGCACGGCATTGGATCGTCGACAAGTGAAATCGTTCGCCAAGAATCGCCAATAATGTACTGCCCTCACGACGATCAACGGGGAAACTACTGGATCAAATCCGCATTGGAACCGGAATCTTCGGAGAAGGTCCGTTCCGAGCAGCAGGAGTTCGAGTCCAAGATTCTCACCGCGATCAATCGCTCCCCTTCAACCCATGGAAGGAATGCGGGGTCGAGTCAGCGGGAGCGCCTTCGGGATCACATACAGGAAACCAAAGACAGCGTGACACTCAGCATCCTCGACCAGTTCGGAACATCGTGCCCTTCCGAACTTCGCAAGGGGATCCGTCAAGCGATCGAGACGACCGCCGCACCCGTGCATGCTCTGCTCCAGATTCACGCCGCCTTCAAGAACGCGAAAACCTTCCTCGATAAGTGGACCCGCGCCTACCCGTGCCGACCAGGAACAGAAGTCGACGGCTGCCTGGTCTCTCTTGCCGAAGCGACGTCTCCTGAATTCGTAGGACTGCTTCCCAGCGACCTCAGGAAGTACCTCAATGACGTCGAGCGGCAGATCAAGCACGAGCGCAATGACAGCGACAAATACCGCCTCTCCGAGACTGTAGTGAAAGCCTTCCGCACGCTCGATGACTACCTCCGCAAGACAACGCAGGAAGCCATTGCGACGAACCGCTACTGAAACCTGCTCAACATCTGCTCCAGTGCCATCGTGAACGGCGCCTGCATCATCGGCAGCGTCAGCAGCACGCCCACCAGGCCGACGCCGAGCGTGATCGGGAAACCGACCGCGAAGATGTTCATCTGCTGGGCGATGCGCGAGATCACGCCCATCACCAGGTTCACGAACAGCAGCATCGTGACCATCGGCAGTGCGATCCACAGCCCGAGCTTGAAGACCTCGGCACCCCAC
>NZ_JBFUGN010000422.1:0-5110 GCF_056402895.1 Rhizobacter sp. P3_B12
ACTATGCGCACCGCCTCGGCAGTGCCAGGCTGCTGCAATGGGCGGAGTCCGATCTGTTCTGGGACCAGGTGGTGTCCATCGAGCCGGCGGGCGAGGCCGAGTGCTTCGACCTGACCGTGCCCGGCCCGGCCTGCTGGCTGGCCGACGGCATCGTCACCCACAATTCGGGCGCGATCGAGCAGGATGCAGACGTCATCATGTTCATCTACCGCGACGACTACTACACCAAGGACGAGAGCAAGGACCCCGGTGTCGCCGAGATCATCATCGGCAAGCAGCGGAACGGCCCGACCGGCACGGTGCGGCTCGCGTTCCTGAAGCCGCTGACGAAGTTCGAGAACCTCGCGCCCGGCAGCGACCGCGGCGGCGGCGGGGACATGTACTGACGCGTGGTCAGAACGGCTCGAGCCGCCGGATCTGCGTCACCAGCGCGTCCAGCGCGGCGTGCCGTTGCTCGTAGAACGCCAGCCAGCGCTCGAAATCCTCGAGCTTCAACGGCCCGGTGAGGGGCGCGAGATCGCCGGGCAGCCCGGCGACCGCATCCTCCAGCGCCTGCCGGTCCACCGTGGCCCAGGAGTGCGCGATGCGCCCCTGCAGCAGGGCCCGCGCCGCCTGCGCGCGTTCGAGGTAGTTCGCCAGCTCGGGCAGCGCATCGCCGCCCACCTCGTCGTCCATCGCCAGCGCCTCGGAGAAGGTCGGACCGTCGTAGCCGGCCACCGGGTTCTCGTCGGCAGCGGGCCCGGCACCGAAGCCCGCCACGCCGTCGAGCGCCGACCAGTCGAAGCTCGCCTCATCGAGCTTCAGCATCTGGTCCGCAGCGGCCGCATTCGCGGCGAACTGCTCCGGCGCGAGCGCCGGCACGTCGCTGCTCGCCAGCCCCGCCATCGCGCGCATGAAGCCGAACTCGGCCAGCGTGTGGGCGTGCAGGTACAGGTGCTCGAAGGCGTCGCGGTCCATCGCGTCAACCGATCAGCGCACCGGCCAGCGCGGTGGCGCCGCCGATCAGCAGCGGCAGCGGCGTGCCGCGGCCGACGCTCTGCAGCGCGTTCACCGCGATCGGCCGCAGCACGCTGAACATCGCGTTCAGGATCGCGCGGATCACGGTCGCGGTGAGCTGCGCCGCGTTCGACACCACCACCCGCGCCCAGCGGGCGGCCTGCAGGATGCAGTCCATCAGCTGCGAGTTCATCTCGGCGATCTTCGTCATGTTGGAGGCCAGCACCACGCAGAACAGGTCGATGCCGGTCAGCCCGGCGATCGTCACGAAGCCGAGCTGCTTCAGCAGGTGCGAGAAGGCCTTCATCAGGTAGCTCAGGCCCTGCGCGGCGCGCTGCGTGAGCCAGCCGGGGTTGTCGGAGCTGCGCAGCAGCCAGCGCGCGAGCACCGCGTTGTCGCGCTCGACCGCACCGCCCAGGCCGCGCACCGCCTGCCAGTTCATCTCGGTGCCGCCGACGCTGCGCACGTACTCGGTCATGTCGTGGTTGGCCACGCTGAGCAGCTGGCCGGTGGGCGACACCAGCATCATGTTGTTCGCATCGTCCGGCTGGCCGTTCAGGTGACCGTAGGGGTAGGGGCCGACCATCGTCACCGGGTCGAGGTCGTGCGAGACGCGGAAGATGTTGTGCTTGCCGAGCGATTGCTCCATCGCGCTCTGCGCACCGAGTGCGCCGACGCGCGGGCAGCCGAAGGTGTAGAGCTTCACCGCCTTGCCGCGCGACGAGAAATGCGCCGCCACCAGCGTCGCGACCGCGCCGCCCAGGCTGTGGCCCACGCAGTGCACCACGTCGGCATCCATGATCCGCCGGTCGTCGCGGCTCAGGCCGATCTTCACGCTGTCGAAGGTGTTGCGAAAGCCCTGGTGCACCAGGCCGAAGTCGCCGAAGCCGGTCATCGACGCGCGCAGGTCGGTCAGCAGGTCGGCCTTGGAGTGCTCGGCGCGGGTGCCGCGCGTCGCGATGACGACCTGCTTGCTGCCGGCGCGGTTGAAGCTCAGCACGTAGCCGAAGCCGGTGGTGACGCCCGCGGTGGAGCCGGCGAACACCCGGTCGAGGTGGGCGCCGCCGAGCTCGGTGGGCTTCAACGAGGTGTTGGCGCCGCCGCCCTGGGCTGCGGCACCAAGCCCGTCGCCGGTGACCATCTTGCGCACGTTGGCGCGCGTCTCCATGCCGATGGTCGGCTGGCCGCTGATCCAGTCCTTCAGCGTGAAGTACGCGTTGTGCGCGATGTACGAGGCCTCTTGCGGCGTCAGGTATTCATTGATCGGTGTCGACATGGGGGTCCGATGCGGTGGTGCGTGTCAGGGGTGCGTCAGAGCGCGCGGGCGAGGTCGAGCGACCAGATGGCTTCGCGCGGCGGCGAGGCCCGGTCGTCGGCGGTCTGCAACCAGAGCTTGCTGCCGGAGAGGCCCCAGCGCCGCACGCTGCCGTCGTCGAGGCCGAGCTTCACGAGCTCCAGGCCGTCGCGGTGGCGCGGCGAGAACAGCACCAGGTGCTCGTAGTGGTTCACGTAGCGCTGCGGGCCGAGCCGTTCCTTCTCGGTCTGGTAGCGCACCAGCAGCGCGTCGGGGCGCAGCTGCAGGCTGTCGACGAACCGGAAGGGCAGGCCGCGCGACCAGTCGGGCTCGACGTTGCCGAAGCTGCGCACGCGGTCGGCCTCGGTGTCGTAGACGAACAGGCCGTCGGTGGCCTGCGGGCGGTGGTACTTCAGCTGGATCAGCACCTGCCGGCCCGGCAGCGCGAGYACCGCCTCGGCGCTGTACATCAGCCACTTGGCCTGCGCCGGATCGAACGTGGCGGTGCGCTGCTTGTCGAAGCGGCGGGCATCGCGGGCATCGAGCTGCCACAGCTGCGTGCGGCGCTCCGGCTCGTAGGTGTTGACGACGGCGAGACCCGGCTGGCCCGCGGCGACGTCGATCACGAAAGCCTCGGCCGGCGGATGCTCCGCGCGCGCGRCCGCGAGCGTGCCGGCCGGCGGCAGGCCGCCGTCGATGCTGACGTTGCGAACTTGCGGATACGCCGCCGCCGGCGGCGCCGGCAGCGAGGCGGGCCAGGCGGATTCGCGCACCAGCGAAGCGCCCAGCTGCGGGCTGACGGTCGACGTCAGCTTGCTCTTGAACAGGCCGAAGATCATGCCGTTGCCGCCTTCGTTGGATTGGGCCGGCCCGCAACCGGCGAACACACCTGCCAGCACCAGCAGGCCGATGCCGGCCCGGTGGGCGGCAGTCGACCGTCGCGGCGGGCGGGGTTTGTCTCGTCGTGCAGGCATCGGGCCATTATTGCGGCCGGGTCGCGCCGTGGCGTTCGACCAAAGTCACCCGGCGCACCGCCGCGGCGCGGACCCCCCAAGTTCGAGGGATCCTGGCGAGCCTGTCAGACAGCCGGTGCAGGGCTCGATGCCGGTGCCGCCGCGGCAGGCAGCAGCCGGCCGCCGATCCACAGGCGCRGCGTGCCGATCACCAGTGCGACGACGATCACATTGGCCGCTGCGAACGCGATCGGCGCCAGCCATTGCACCGCGCCGTCTCCGCCGTGCGCGGCCAGGCGCATCGCGAGCGTCGGCAGGGCGGCGACGCCGAAGCTGAAGCCCCRGTACGACGGCGTGAAGCCCTGCGCGCGGATCCACGGCAGCAGCCGGGCGAGCAGCAGCGCCTGGTACAGGCCGTAGCCGAGCAGCGCCTGTGCGAACAGGTCGGACGATGCATCGGACCCCGGCTGGCCAAGCGCCATCCACGCGACGCCGCCAACCACCGGCGGCGCCAGCTGGATGCCGAGCAGCGGCCGCATCGCGGTTGGCAGCGCCCCGCGGGTGCCAAGGCGGTTCAGGATCGCCGACTCGATCGCGAGCCACGACAGCAGCCCGGCGCCGAAGAACCACAGGCCCACCTGCGGCCAGCCGAACACCGCAGCCGCGAGCGCGGCGACGAAGTTCTGCGCGACCGCCGGCAGGTAGACCGCCGGCGTGACGAGCTCGGGCGTCAGCCCGCCCTGCCAGATGCGGCCGAACAGCCAGGCGCCGATGCCGAGCGAGGCGAGCAGCGCGACGATGAACACCGCGAAGCCCAGCGCAGGCGCCAGCGGCTGCAGGGCCACCGCGGCGAGCAGGCTGGACACCGGCACCAGCGCGACGAACGACGATTGCAGCGGGTGCTGCAGTTCGGCACGCGCCTGCGCGCCGTGCCGCAGCCACGTCAGCGCATACAAGACCAGCAGCACGCCCCACACCACGAGGCCGGTGGCGCTGACCGCCGACGCCGCCCAGGCCGGCAGGGCCCACAGCCGCACTGCGGCGCGCCACGCATTGCCGAGCGCGAGCAGCCCGACGGCGATGCTGAAGAACGAGACGGGGATTGCGGGAAGGCGGAAGCGGGTTGGCAGGTTCATGGCGGGGATCCGGCGGCGACGCGAGGTCGGATGCGGCCACTGTAGGCGGGCGTGCTGCGATGTTGAATGCCGGCCGGTCTCGGATAATTGCTCCATCGTCTCGAACGGAGGTGTTGCCGATGGATGCGCTGAGCCAGTTGGTGGCGACGCTCGACCTGCGCGGTCGCATGGACCTGCGCTGTCTGTTCGGCCCCGGCTTCTCGGTGCCGCACACGGCGGTCGGGCCGTGGCGGGCACCGTTCCACGTGGCGCTGGCCGGCGAGTGCGAGGTGTGGCTGCCGGCGCAGCGGCGCGCGATCCCGCTGCGCCAGGGCAGCCTGCTGGTGCTGCCGCACGGCGATGCGCACGTGGTGCGCGGCGTCACGGCGCGGCGCGGGCCGGCGATCCGGCAGGTCGACGGACCGGTGCTGCCGCTGAAGACCAACCTCGCGCAGCCGGACGCCGTGGCACTCGACCTGCTGTGCGGCGAGTTCGAGTTCGCGGGGCGGCGGCGCAGCAGCGTGCTCGATGCGCTGCCCGGGCACATCGTCGTGCCCTTCGACGCGACACCCGGTGCGGCCTGGCTGCGCGGGCTGGTCGGCATGATGGCGCACGAGATCGAGGCACAGCAGCCGGGCGCGGCGGCGATCGTCGCCGGGTTGTGCGGCACGCTGTTCACGCTGGCGTTGCGCGCGCACCTCGCGCAGCAGCCGCAGCAGCGCGGCGTGCTGGGCCTGATGGCGCGCGAGCGC
>NZ_JBFUGN010000423.1:0-5093 GCF_056402895.1 Rhizobacter sp. P3_B12
ACCCACCGCCGATCCACCGGACTCCCGTCTTGTCGCCCCGCTGCCCCCGATTCCTGCGCCTGCTGTTGCTGCTGCTCGCCGTGCTGCCCGCCTGGTGCGCCGCGGTGACGCTGCAGCTGACGGTGCATGGCCCGGCCCGCAGCCTGGCCGACGGGGCGGAGTTCCGCGTCGACCCGACCGGGCAGGCGTCGGCCCCGGCGGTGCTGGCCGAGAGCGGCGGCTGGCAGCCGCTGCCGGACGACGAGGTGTTCGGTGCGCGCTGGCCGGCCGTGACCTGGGTGCGCTTCAGCGTGCAGGTGGGGGCGGGCAACGAAGCCGACTGGTTCCTCGAGCTGCCACACGCGACGCTGATGCGCGCCGAGGTGTACCGCGTCGGGCCCGAGGCCCGCATCGGGGCGCCGCAGGCGAGYGGCGTGCTGACGCCCATCTCGCAATGGCCCGTGCGCGCGTCGCTGCCGGTGTTCCAGCTGCATGCCGACGCGCAGCGCGCCACCACCTACCTGCTGCGCCTGGAGCATCCCGCCACGCTCGGCGGCGCGCCGCTGATCCGCAGCCCGCGCGACCTGCTCGAAAGCCAGGGCACGGCCCAGCTCTTCATCGGGGCGTACTTCGGGCTCGCGCTGCTGGCCTTGCTGTACGTGGTGGTGCAGGCGATGGTCCACCGCGACGGCGCGCTCGGCTGGTGCAGCGCCTACCTGGTGGCGATGATCCTGACGCTCGCCTGCCTGAGCGGCCAGGTCCACCAGACGCTGGTCGGCGAGGAGCCGGCGCTGAGCGCCGCGCTGTTGATGCTGAGCCCGGTGCTGCTCGGCGCGGTCGGATTGGCGTTCCTGCGCTCGGCGGTGCCGCAGGCGGTGATCGGCCCGCTCGAGCGGGCGCTGGTGTGGCTGTGCATCGTGCTGGCCGCGCTGCTGGCGGCGGCCTACCCGTTCCTCGACCTGGCCGAGCGCTGGTTCCTGACGCGCTCGTTCGGCGCGCTGTCGATGCTGGTGGGCGGCGGCCTGCTGGTGCGTTCGCTGCGCTGGCAGCTGCCGCACGTGCGCTGGCTGGCGGCTGGCCAGATCGTGCTGGGGGCGGGGGCGGCACTGCCGCTGCTGAAGGGCTTCGGCGTGGTGGCCAGCGGGCTGTTCTCGCAATACGGGCTGCTGTTCGCGAGCGCGATCGACCTGCCGCTGCTGCTCTATGCGATGTCGCTGCTGCGGCGCGACCACGACGTGGTGTCGGCGCGGCTGCGCGAGGCCGCGCAATACGACCTGGTGACCGGCCTGCTGCGCCCGAAGGAGCTGCTGCCGCGGCTCGCGCAGATGAAGTTCCGCAGCCAGCGGCACGCCATCCGCAGCGCGGTGGTGATGTTCGAGGTCGTCAACCTGCGCGATATCCGGCTGCGCCAGGGGGCCTCGATCGCCGAGCAGGCGCTGCTGATGGCGGGCCGGCAGGTGCAGCAGGGCATGCGCGCGTCCGATGTCGTGGTGCGCTTCAACGAGCAGCGGGTGGTCGCGCTGCTCGACGGCGTGGCCAATCCCGGCGAGGTGCTGATGACCGTGCACCGCATCATCCACCAGGCCCAGCACTACACCGGCGAGCTGCCGGGCGCCGAGACGCTGCAACTGCACGCGGTGGTGGCGCACCTGCCGGAGGACCGGCGCGACACGCCGCAGGCGCTGGTGGACGCGCTGGTGTCGCACCTCGGCCGCATGCGCCCGGGCAGCGGGGCGCGGCTGCGCCAGCTGACGACGCTCGCGCCGCAGCGCCAGCGGCCGCGCTGGTGGCGCAAGTGGTTGAAGACGCGGCCGTGGGAGGCGGGGGCGGAATAGGGCGAGAGCGTTGATCTCGCGTTGGCGCGACGCGGCTCCTTTGCGGGAGGACAGTGGTCAAGCGCCCGGGGTGGGCTGGCTGTCGGTCTGGGCTTCGATCAGTGCGCGTTCGCGCTCCAACTCACGTTGCAGTTCTTCTTCACTGGGCAGGGTGAAGCGGTAGCGCGATGCGAACAGTTGCTCACTCTCATGCAGCACGGAGTACCGTGCCACGGCCTCGTTCTTTTCTGAGCAGAGGATCAATCCGATGGTGGGGTTGTCCCCGGCGACGCGCTGCTGTTCTTCATACAGGCGGACATAGCCGTCCATCTGGCCGATATCCTGGTGCGTGAGTTCGCCGATCTTCAGGTCGACAAGCACGAAGCATTTGAGAAGGTAGTTGTAGAAGACGAGGTCGACGTAGAAGTCCTTGTCGGCGAAACGCACGCGCTTCTGGCGTGCCACGAAAGAAAATCCTCGCCCCAACTCCAGCAGGAACTGCTGAAGGCGCGTGATGATGGCATCTTCGAGTTGACTCTCGTGCAGCTGCTGCGTGTCGGGCAGGTCGAGAAACTCCAGCACGTAGGGGTCCTTCAGCACATCGATCGGGCGTAGCGTTTGGCTCGGCTCGTGTCGGTTTTGCTGCAGCATGCCGGGCTGGTCGGCGCTGGCCAGCAGGCGCTGGTGGTACAGCGTGTTGATCTGCCGTTCCAGGTCCCGGCGCGACCAATTGGCTTTCACCGCCTCGGCTTCATAGAACGCCCGGGCGTCACCGTCCTGCACTCGCATCAAGGCGCGGTAGTGCGACCAGCTGAGATGGGGATGGAAGGTGGATTCCCCACCCGGTGGGTGGGGAATGTCGGTGGGTACAGGTGACGGACCCGATTTGCCACCCGGTGGATGGGAAATTCTGTCGGGGTAGGCCAGGTAGAACTGGCGAAAGTACCCCAGGTTGGTCGCCGAGAAGCCCCTGCCATGTCGTTGGGTCAGTTGCCGGGCCAAGCGATCGATCAAGGACTTGCCATAGGCCGCCCGCTCTGCACCCTGCTGCAGGGCCTCGACCAATTCATGACCGATATGCCAGTAGGCCGTTACCGTCGCCGCGTTGACAGCACGCACGACCTGGCCGCGCGTGACCTCCAGAATGCTTGCGATGCGAACTGCCAGATCGTCAGCAGATTGCCAACCGGATTCGTCCTGATCGGCTGCCGTGAGAACTCCTTTCGGGGCCACCGCGCGACGGTTCATGGCATCTCCTGCACGGGACGTCCGGATCCCACCCGATCGACTCAGACGTTGAACAGGAAGTTCATCACGTCTCCATCCTTCACCACGTACTCCTTGCCTTCCGCCCGCATCTTGCCGGCATCCTTCGCGCCCTGCTCGCCCTTGAACGCGATGAAGTCGTCGAAGCCGATGGTCTGCGCGCGGATGAAGCCGCGCTCGAAGTCGGTGTGGATCACGCCGGCCGCCTGCGGCGCGGTGTCGCCGATGTGGATGGTCCAGGCGCGCACTTCCTTCACGCCGGCGGTGAAGTAGGTCTGCAGCCCGAGCAGGCCGAACGCCGCGCGGATCAGCCGGTTCAGGCCCGGCTCGCTCTGGCCCATCTCCTGCAGGAACATCAGCCGGTCTTCGTCCGGCATGTCGGCCAGCTCGGCCTCGGTCTTCGCGCAGATCGCCACCACCGGCGCCTTCTGGCCCTCGGCATAGGCGCGCAGCTTGTCGAGGTAGGGGTTGTTCTCGAAGCCGCCCTCGTCGACGTTGCCGACGAACATCGCCGGCTTCGCGGTGATCAGGCACAGCGGCTTCAGGATCACCTGCTCTTCCTTGCTGAACGCGATGCCGCGCACCGGCTTCGCTTCGTTCAGCGCGGCCTGGCACTTCTGCAGCACGTCGACCAGCTTGGCCGCTTCCTTGTCGTTGCCGGACTTGGCCGCCTTGATCGAGCGCTGCAGCGTCTTCTCGACCGTGGCCAGGTCGGCCAGGCACAGCTCGGTCTGGATCACCTCGATGTCGGAGATCGGGTCGACCTTGCCGGCGACGTGGATCACGTTCTCGTCATCGAAGCAGCGCACCACGTTGACGATCGCGTCGGTCTCGCGGATGTGGGCCAGGAACTGGTTGCCCAGGCCCTCGCCCTTGGACGCACCGGCCACCAGCCCGGCGATGTCGACGAACTCGACGATCGCCGGCACGATGCGTTCGGGCTTCACGATCGCCGACAAGGCCTGCAGGCGCGGGTCGGGCAGCTCGACGATGCCGACGTTCGGCTCGATCGTGCAGAACGGGTAGTTCTCGGCCGCGATGCCGGCTTTCGTCAGCGCGTTGAAAAGGGTGGACTTGCCGACGTTGGGCAGGCCCACGATGCCGCATTTGAGGCTCATGGAGGGGGCTTTCGCAGGTCGAGAGAGAGGGACGAATTTTAAGCGCTCGGCCTACACTGCCCGCTCGACCCCGTTCCAGACCCCTTCGAGGGACCCTCCGATGCTCGAACTCCTGCGCCTGAACCCGCACACCAAGGACCTCGGCGGCGGCTTCACCGTCCGCCGGCTGCTGCCCTCGTCGCAGCAGCAATCGGTCGGCCCCTTCCTGTTCTTCGACCACTTCGGCCCCATCACCGCCCAGCCGAGCGACAACCACGACGTGCGTCCGCACCCGCACATCGGCCTGGCCACCGTCACCTACCTGTTCGAGGGCGCGATGCTGCACCGCGACAGCACCGGCATCGTGCAGCGCATCGAGCCCGGCGCCATCAACTGGATGACGGCCGGCCGCGGCATCACCCACTCCGAGCGCGCACCCGACGACCTGCGCCACGTCGTGCGCCGCAGCCATGGGCTGCAGCTGTGGGCCGCGCTGCCGGCCGAGCACGAGGAAGACGCGCCGAGCTTCTCGCACACCGCGGCCGCGGCCATCCCCACGCTGACGGTGGGCGGCACCACGGTGCGCGTGCTGATCGGCAGCGCGTTCGACGTGGTCTCGCCGACCCCGACGCTGTCGCCCACCCTCTACGCCGACCTGGCGCTGCCGCCGGGCGGCCGCCTGCAGGTGCCGGCCGCGGCGCCGCAGCGGGCGCTGTACGGCATCGACCACGGGTTCACGCTCGACGGCCAGGCGGTGCCGCCGGGCGAGATGGTCGTGCTGCCCGAAGGCGCCGAGCCGGTGCTCGAGGCGCCGCAGGGCGCGCGCGTGATGCTGATCGGCGGCGAGCCGCTCGGCCACCGCTTCATGTGGTGGAACTTCGTCTCCAGCCGCAAGGACCGCATCGCCGAGGCCGCCGACGACTGGGCGGCCCAGCGC
>NZ_JBFUGN010000424.1:0-5090 GCF_056402895.1 Rhizobacter sp. P3_B12
CCACCGAAGAGCGCCGCTCCGAGCATAACAACTGCCGCGATAGGAGCCCCCACTGTCACGCCAACTGCGGCAGCTGCGGCAAGGGCAATTCCCGCAATGGCGGTACCAGCAGCCGTGCCAATAGCCGAGCCCCCGGTGTCAATCGCCCACAGCTTCATGATCTCTAGAGCTTGGGCGTCGTTGCCCTGGGCCTTGGCCTCGGCCGCCTCGGCGCTTGCCATGGCAAACGCCAGAATCCCAGCGACTGGTCCGAGCAATTTGGCCGATTTGAGCGCTACTGCACCTCCGGCTTTGAAGAGAGCCTTGGTCGTGCTGACGTTGAGTTTCGCGAAATCGGTGAAGGCACTTACGCGACTTGGATTCGCCTTGAGGTAGTCCTTCCAGACGTCGAGCTTTTCAGGGTGGCTCTTCAAATAGCTTGCGTCGAACAGTTCCGAGGCGAGGAGATTTCCTCTGGCCACCGAAATGACGTTGCCCTTGGCGTCGTTGACGACGTTGAGGCCGCTGACAACGAGGCTCCTTTCGCTGCTGAGCTTGAGCCCTTCAAACATCCTGCTTGTGTCGGGTGGAACCCGACCCGCCTCAGGGTACATAGCCTTGAGGGCGTTGACATCGTATTCGTTGATCTTGGTAACGGCCGAGTTCTGAAGCAGCGCGGGCAGTTCAGCTTTATTGAAGACGCGGTCTGCGGTCGCCCGTTCGCCTGAAACCAATAACCTGACCTCCCCCTTCGTGGCTTGAGCGAAATTTTGGGACGCTGCAGCCCACGGAGCTGTGTGCGGGTCGCTTGCAAAAATCCAATCTGTAGCTGGATTTTTCCCCAGTTTTCCATCAACTAATTTCCCAATATCCTCATCCGACAACCCAGAGGCCATACCAGCGGCACGAAGGAATTCGATTGATTTAAGGAATTTTGCCGCAGGAGTTTTATCTAAAACACGAATATCCTCACCTGCATCAACCATCGCCCCTACGACCTGAGTAGCACTGGAACCGTCTGGCAAGAGTCCACCGTAAAATACGGTTATCGAGCCAGTAGCTTCAATAGAAACCTTCTTCACCAAGTCGGTCAGGGCCTGTTGCGTAAGTTCTGTTGACTGGAGTAGCAGTTTTGCTTGATCGAGTGAGTAGGGCATGATTTTTATTCGGCATCCAATATGACTTCATAAGAGGTCTTGGTGGACAAAACCCCTAATCCACGGTAAGAAGCCAAGGCCTCCCGAAGATCGCCAATGATTTGCTCCCGCTTGGCTTGCAATTCCTGGGTCAAACCGCCGATGTGCAAGATCCTTTTGTGCTCCCAACCGTTGCCGCCTCGAAAATCTCCTCCGATATCGATCGTTTCGAGCAGCACATCCAACAAATGTCCACCCCAAAAGAATGCCCAATGTATTTGCCCTGGAACGCCTTCCGGACTAGTTCCTGTGCGACGTACCAGAAATATTCCACGATCTCTATCCACCGTCCAGTCGCTTGAGCCAGCCCGATAAAAATGGTTATCGTCCGTTATGTTGTATTTTTTCTTATCCGCTTCAGGGATGTATTCAGTCACAAAAGCCATGTGTTTTTCTCCTGTTTTCTCGATATTCTAACGTTTGACGACAGCCTCAAGTCTGAAGTGCAACATCTTTACCAGCAGGTAGAGCTCATGCAGGCCTTCTACGTTTGAGCCAACCGA
Organism: Rhizobacter sp. P3_B12; assembly: GCF_056402895.1. NCBI lineage: Bacteria > Pseudomonadati > Pseudomonadota > Betaproteobacteria > Burkholderiales > Sphaerotilaceae > Rhizobacter > Rhizobacter sp. P3_B12. The sequence continues at coordinate 1,679 of NZ_JBFUGN010000424.1, forward strand.
ACCTCCAACTCAGCAGCAGCCAAACTGGTAGGGTTATGAGAACTGAAAGCACGCCGACTACGACCAGTGACTGAGAGAGGTTCCCGCGATTTCTCCGTTGATCGTAGTATCTCTTCAGTGCATTGACAGTCGGATTCCGACTGTCGTAGGCGACCAACGTCTCCGGTTGTGCCGCGTATTGAAGGGCTCCCTGCTCATCCGTTGATGTCGTCAGGGCATAGTACTGAGTGCCGCCGACCTGAAACGCGTAGCGCACTCGGTAAGAACTGAGCTTTTTGCCGCCTGTTTTGACGACCTCGACAAATTTAGCACTCGCGAAAGCGGGGGACTCTGAAATCGCACTTTCTTTTAGATTGGCCGATATCTCTTCACTTCCGAAAAGATAGGCCGACGCGAGAAATATCACCGAGAAGAGGATGAAGTTTTTCATTGATGGTTATATTGACACGTGCGAATTGGCTGCAACTTCCGCTTTCAAGATGAAAAACAGCTTCTTCGAAGCGGTGATCAGGTCGCCCACCCCGCGACAGCTTCGCCATTCATAGGCGGTAGGCGGTAGCAGCAACGCAGCCGCCCGCTCCCACAACAACGCGATCCACGACGGCGCCTCGAACTGCGCACGCTCGTTGTTCCGCACATTGCGCATCAACTGCGGGCCCGCCACCGTCCGCACCRATGCCGCGTCGAACCCGCGCTGCTCCGCCAGTTCGATCAGCGCCGCGCACTCCTCGCTCGCCAACAGGCCCGGTACCGAGAACATGCGCTCCGAATGGGGCACCCATTGCCGGGGTGATGTGGGCACAACAGCCAGCGCGTCACCGATCACGAGGTTCGACATGCATTCTTCCTTCTCCCCTTTAACCGCGTCAGTCTAGTCACGCCGCGCCGCAAAGTCCGCCACTGCACGCACACCCTGATGGGGGACATCAACAAGCCAGATGGCGGTATGAGCACTCTGTATGGAACGAGTGCGCGGACGCGCTACTGCAAGCCGCGCGTCCGCGCACAACCACCTACTTCACCTCATCATCGTCCGGCGCTTTCACGCAGACGCTGATGTCGCACAGGCCGCATTCGCAGCGCACCTCCAGCACCGGCAGCGCATCCGGCACGCCGGTCTGCCGTTCACTCACCGTCACCACGCCATAGCACGCGGGGCATCGTCGCTCCGCCGTGCCCGCCTGCGCGCCGTGCGAGTGGGCCGCATCCAGCGCGATGCCCTGCGCCTGCAGGAACAGCTCGTCCGCCCGCCGATCAATCCAGCGCTCGATCGCTTTCATCGCGACCACGAACCCCACTACCGACACCACTATCGCAACACCTAACCAATCGTTCATTTGCCGTCCTTTGCCAACACCGGGTTGCACTGCAGATGGTGTTGAGCGAAGCAGCTTAGAAATCAACTGTGCAGGAGATATGCAGTTGGCAGCCTCATCTCAGCCTTCTCCGCTCAGATCGGGTGCCGTTGTCGCCACCGCCTGCAGCATCTGCGCCCCATCCGCATGCAGCTGCACCACCGCATCGATCTTCAGCAGCTTCGGCAGGTTGTGCGTGATGAACAGCATCGTCACCCGCCCCTTCAGCGCGTTGATCGTCTTCGCGAAGCTCTCGGCCGTGTCATGGTCGAGCGCCGACGTGGCCTCGTCGAAGATCAAGACCTTCGGGCCCTTCAGCAGCGCGCGCGCAATCGCCAGCCGCTGCTTCTGCCCGCCCGACAGGCCACTGCCGCGCTCGCCGATCTCGGTCTGGTAACCCTGCGGCAGCGCCTCGATCGTCGTGTGGATGCCAGCCATCTTCGCGGCCTGCACCACCTGCTCGAACGTGGCCGCCGGGTTGCCGGCGCGCAGGTTGTCGAAGATGCTGCCGCTGAACAGCACCGTCTCCTGCGGCACCACGCCGAAGTGCGCGCGCAGCTCGTTGGCCGCCATGTGGCGGATGTCGACATCGTCGATGCGGATCTGCCCCTGGCTCGGCTGGTAGAAGCCCATCAGCAGCTTCGCGAAGGTGCTCTTGCCGGTGCCCGAGGGGCCCATGATCGCGACCGTCTGCCCCGGCTGGATGGTCAGGCTCAGGTCCTGGTACAGCAGCGGCAGGTCGTCGGCATAGCGGAAGCCGAGGTTGCGCACCTCGATGCGGCCGGCGCCACCCGCCTGCCGCTGCGGCGTGATCGAGTACGGCTCGGCCGGCGCGTTCATCACGTCGCCCAGCCGCTGCACGCTCAGCGAGGCCTGCTGGAACTGGCTCCACAGCCCGACGATGCGCAGCACCGGCTGGCTCAGCTTGCCCGAGAACATCTGGAAGGCCACCAGCATGCCGATCGTGAAGCTCGGTTCGGTCATCACCGTGTAGGCCCCCACCATCAGGATCAGCAGCGTCTGCACCTGGTCCAGCGTGGTCGCGAAGATGTTGTAGGTGTTGGCCGTCTGCTTCGTCTTGAAGCCCGACTGCAGGTAGCTCGCCAGGTAGCCGGCAAAGCGCTGGCGCAGCTGCGGCTCCATCTGCAGGCTCTTCACCGTCTCGAAGCCGGCGATGTGCTCGGTGACGAAGGCCTGGTTGCGCGCGCCCAGCAGGAACTGCTCGTTCAGCCGCGACTGGAACAGCGGCGCGATCACGATGCTCACCACCGCGATGACCGCCAGGATGCCGAGCGCGATGCAGGTCAGCAAGGCGCTGTACCAGAACATCAACCCGAGGCAGATCACCAGGAACGGCAGGTCGAGCACCAGGCCGACCGCCGCCCCCGAGACGAACTCGCGGATGGTTTCCACCGCATGCAGGCGCGCCGCGACGACGCCGGTCGGCCGGTGCTGGAAGTAGCGCAGCGGCAGCCGCAGCAGGTGCTCCCAGATGGCCGCGCCCAGCACCGCGTCGACGCGGTTGCCGGTGTGCAGCACCAGGTACTGGCGCACCCAGCTGAGCAGGCTGGTGAACACCGTGAAGATCAGCATCGCGATGCCGATCGCGATCAGCGTGCTCTCGGTGCGGTGCACCACCACCTTGTCGATGATGGCCTGCGTGAACAGCGGCGTGGCCAGCGCGATCAGCTGCAGCGCGAGCGAGGCGAGCAACACGTCGCGCCAGACCTGGCGGTGCTTCATCAGCTCGGGCACGAACCAGCGGAAGCCGAAGCGCGGCGCCCCGGCCGCACCATCGGGATCGGCCGCCGCCGCGGTGACCGGTGCCGCCAGCCAGGCCTCGCCGGTGATCGCCTGCGCGAACGTCTCGGCATCGAGCTCGTTCGCCGTCGCGCTGCCGGCCTTGAACAGCACCACCTTGCCGTCGACCGCGGCGGTCACGATGCCGAACACCGGCGCTGCGTCGTCCGTGGCATCGGCCTTCAGTGCCACCAGCAGCGGGAACACCATGCGTTCGAGGCGAGCCGGCTTCAGCATGATCTGCCGCACCTTCAGGC
>NZ_JBFUGN010000425.1:0-5090 GCF_056402895.1 Rhizobacter sp. P3_B12
GGCCGGGACTGCGCTGGCGGTGGCGCTGTGACGGCCGGCGCGACGCTGGCAGCCGCCGGCCGGCGCCTGGCCGCGTTCGCGCTGCTGGTGGCGACGCCGCTCGCGCATGCGGCGCTGAACGATGCCTTCAAGCGCATCGGCCAGTTCGAGGACGCGATCGTCGACCGCGTCAGCGCCGTCGTCTCGGGCGGCGCGATGCACTATGTCGCCACGCGGCTGTTCTTCGTGCTGGCGCTGGCGCTGTTCGTGCTGAAGTGCACCTCGTGGGCGCTGCGCGGCTTCAAGCTCGGCGAGATGGTCGAGACGGCGGTGCAGATCATGTTCACCGGCCTGATGCTGAGCATGTTCACGACCGTGGTGCCCGCCATCTTCAACGCGGCGCTGTATGTCGGCGCGGCGCTGCTGGCCGGCATCATGGGGCTGGGCGGCGGCACCGCGGCGGCCGTCGCGACGCCGACCTCGCTGGTCGACATGCTGGTCACCTACGGCATGCAGATCTCGCCGAACTGCCACCTCGGGTGGAACCCGCTGAACATCCTCGACTGCGTGCGCGGCGGCGCGGTGCAGATCGTTGCGGCGCTCGCGATCTCGCTGCTGCTGGCCGGGTTGTGCGTGGCGGTGCTGCTGGTCGACATCTGGGGCTTCTGGCTGTACGGCATCGCGCTCGCGACCGGGCCGGTGCTGCTGCCGTTCACGCTGTACCGGCGGCTGTCGTTCCTGTTCGAGGGCTGGCTGCGCTTCTTCTTCGGCGCGGTCATCTACCTGATCCTCGCGCGCGTCAACCTCGCGCTGGTGGTGGTGGCGCTGATGACCTACTGGGGCTCGAGCGCCGCGGCGCTCAGCGGCGGCGGTTTCACGCCGCCGACGCTGGCGCCGATCGACGACGTGACGCAGGTGCTCGGGCTGATGCTGTTCGCCGGCGTCGGCATCTTCACGCTGCTGGCCACCGGCCGCTTCGCGAGCGCGATCGTCGCCGGCGCCGCGGCGGGCGGCATCAACTTCGGGCAGATGGCGCGCACCGTGACGCGCTGGGTGACGAAGTGAGGCCGCTGGCGCGCGCGACGGCCCGGCTGCTGGTGCCGGTGCTGCTGTGCGCCGCGCTGCCGGCCCAGGCCGCGCCGCCGGCCGACATGCCGTGGCTGCACGACATCTTCGTCACGCTGCGCGAGGCCAACGACGCGATGACGGCGCACGTGTCGACCGCCCTCACCTCGGCCGGCATCGGCATGGTGGTGCACGTGCTGTTCGCGTCACTGTCGCTGTTCCTGTTCGTCTGGAAATTCATCGGCTTCGCGCTGCGCGGCTTCGACCTCGTCGACCTGCTGGAGCTGATGTTCACGATGGGTTTCGTCTACCTGCTGCTGACCGGCTACCGCGGCCTGATGCCGGCGATCGCGGCGGCGACGCGCTTCGTCGGCGACCACCTGGGCGGCAGCATCGCCGGCATCGGCACCGACCGCACGCTCGCCGAGGAGATCTTCACGACGGTGCTGCAGCTGAGCCTGCACCCGGTGTGCGACGGGCTGATGGACTGCATCACGAACCGCGCCTACGCCATCTTCACGACCATGGTCGCGAGCCTGGCGATCCTGTTCCTCGGTGCGATCGCGACGGTGGTCGAGCTGTGGATGCAGTGGTGCTTCGAGATCGCGTTCGGCGTCGGCTGGTTCACGATCCCGTTCCTGCTGTTCCGCCGGCTGTCGTTCCTGTTCGACGGCTGGCTGAAGCTGTTCTTCAACGTGATGATGTACGACCTGATCRCGAAGGTGACGCTGTCGATGGTGCTGCTCGGCTTCCGCTCGATGAGCGCCGCCGCGACCGGCTCGATGGGCGCGACGATCGACGTGCACGGCCCGTACGACCTGATCGCGCTGTTCCTGTTCCTGGTGCTCGGGATGCTGGCGATGGCCTGTACCGGGCGCTTCGCGACCTCGGTGGTGGCGGGGATGTCGGGCACGGGCGGGTTGTTGCAGGACGTGGCGCGCAGCGCGGCGCGCTCGGCCGGCGGGCGCTGACAGGGCCGTGCGGCCGGCCGCCCAGGCCGGCCGGGCGAGTGCGCCAAGCCGCACGCCCGGCCCGCTCGCGCCCATGGCAAATCAAGCACTTGGAGACAGCCCGTCCTGGCACGCAGCTGGCGAATGCTTCCGGCATCGACGACCGCTCACAGGAGATCCCATGGCGCTTCCCTTCGTTCGCCCGTTCGTCCGCGTCCTGGCGCTGCTCTCGCTGGCCGCGCTGCCGCAGTTCGCGTCCGCCTTCGCATGCGGCGCCCCGCCCTCGGCCTACATCGACGGCCAGCGCGGCGGCTTCACCGACTTCACCGATTCGACCGGCTTCCCGATCTTCAACAAGGAGCACTGCTACGGCAACCCGATCTTCAGCACCAACGGGCACGACACCTACACCAGCAACCCGTTCAACAACCGCACGATGACGAACAGCGGCTTCGGCTACCAGTGCACCGAGTTCCCGCAGCGCTACTACATCTTCCGCTTCCACAAGCGGCTGGTGGTGCCGTCGGCGGCCGACCTTTGCACCTTCAACCTGCCGCAGGGCGTGTCGCGCTTCAAGCCCGGGCAAGGCACGCCGGTGCCGGGCGACATCTTCGTGTTCGGCCGCGGCATGTGCGGCGCGAGCGGGGAGCACGGGCACGTGTCGATCGTCACGAAGGTCTACAACCCGTCGTCGATCCAGATCGCGCAGCAGAACATGCGCAGCGAGCGCTCGACGATCGCCAACGTGAAGACGAGCTGCGGCTGCGGCTTCCTGCATGCCGAGGACAACCTGGCCGCCAACATGCCCTGGACCGACACGCCGAGCGACGCATGGGATCCCGACAACTTCCCGTGGGACGACCGGCCGATGGACACCAACGGCGGCAGCCTGATCGGCGACCCGGCGGACATGTGCACCTGCCGGTCGGACGACCCGACGCAGATCTGGCCGCTGTGCTGCAAGTTTCCGAAGGAAAAATGACCTTCCCCCGTTCGCCCTGAGCCTGTCGAAGGACCTGAGCCTGTCGAAGGGTCTGCTCGCATGCCGCCAAGGCTTCGACAAGCTCAGCCCGAACGGGTCAGGCAGCATCACTCGAACACTGCCGTCGCCTGCGGCACGCCCTCTCGAACCCAGGCGCGGTACATGCCCTGCGAGTTGAACGGCATCGCGAGGCTTCCGTCGGCGCCGAGTGCGACGAGGCCCCCGCGCCCGCCGAGCGGCTCCAGTGACTGCAACATCGCGCCCTGCGCCGCTGCACCCACGGCCTGGCCGAGGTAGCGCATGCGGGCATGGATGTCGTGCGCCAGGCACGCGCGGATGAAGTGCTCGCCACTGCCGGTGCACGACACCGCACAGCTCGCATCGTTGGCATAGACGCCGGCACCGACGATCGGCGTGTCGCCGATGCGGCCGGGCGCCTTGTTCGTCATGCCGCCGGTCGACGTGGCCGCCGCGAGGTGGCCGTGCCGGTCCAGTGCGACCGCGCCCACCGTGCCCATCCGCCGCGCTTCCGGCGCCAGCGGCAACGGGTCGTCGGCCTGCGCCGCGGCATCATGATCGAGCGCCGTCGCACCGGGCGACTGCGCGCGGATGCGCCGCCACTGCGCCAGCCGCTGCGGCGTCGAGAAGTACGCCGGATCCACCACCGCCAGCCCGCGCGCTTCGGCGAAACGGTCGGCCCCCTCGGCCCCCAGCAGCACACTGCCGCCATCGCGCAGCAGCTCGCGCGCCGCCAGCACCGGGTTGCGCACGCGCCGCACGCCGGCCACCGCGCCGGCCGCCAGCGTGCTGCCGTCCATCACGCCGGCATCGAGCGTGTGGCGGGCATCGGCATCGAACACCGCGCCATGGCCGGCATTGAACAGCGGGTTGTCTTCGAGCGCGCAGACCGCGGCCACCACCGCATCGAGCGCGCTGCCGCCGCGCGCCAGCACCGCCTGGCCGGACGACAACGCGGCGCGCAGCCCGGCGTGATACGGCAACTCGGCCTGCCGCGCCTCGGGCCCGAGGGCGCGCGCGATGGTGCCGGCGCCGCCGTGCAGCGCAAGGACGTAGGGTCGTTCCATGATGCTCAGTGCGCCATCAGCTGGCCGAGGAAGGCGCGCGTGCGCTCGTTCTGCGGCTGGTCGAAGAAGCGGGCCGGCGGCTGCAGCTCGACGATGCGCCCCGCCTCCATGAAGGCCACCCGGTCGGCCACGCGCCGCGCAAAACCCATCTCGTGCGTGACGACGATCATCGTCATGCCGTCGCGCGCCAGCGCCTGCATCGTCTCGAGCACCTCGCCGACCATCTCCGGGTCGAGCGCCGAGGTCGGCTCGTCGAACAGCATCAGCCGCGGCTTCATCGCCAGCGCCCGCGCGATCGCGACGCGCTGCTGCTGCCCGCCCGACAGCTGGCCGGGGAACTTGGCGGCCTGCTCGGCGATGCGCACCCGCGCGAGCAGCGCCTGCGCCTGCGCGCGCGAGGTGGCAGCCGCCTCGCGCTGCACCAGCTGCGGCGCCAGCATCACGTTCTCGAGCACGCTCAGGTGCGGGAMCAGGTTGAACTGCTGGAACACCATGCCGATGCCCCGCCGCGCCAGCGCCGCCTCGCGCGAATCGTCGAGCAGCGTGCCGCCGAACACGATGCGGCCGCGCTCGGGGCGCTCGATCGCGTTGATGCAGCGGATCAGCGTCGACTTGCCCGAGCCGGACGGCCCGCAGACCACGAGCTTCTCGCCCTCGGCCATCTGCAGGTCGCAACCGGCCAGCGCATGGAAATCGCCGAACCATTTGTGGAGGCCCGAGATCTCGAGCAGCGGATTCGTTGCAGTCATCAGATTCACCTCACGGCATGGCGACGGCCGAGCCAGCGGCCGTACTGCGCGATCGAGATGCCGATCAGCAGGTAGACCGCGCCGACCATCACGTACATCTCGACGAAGAAGGGTTGCCACTGCGGATCGCCCATCGCCAGCCGCAGCGTGCCGGTGAGGTCGTACACGTTGACGATCGCGACCAGCGAGGTGTCCTTCACCGCGCCGATGAAATGGCTCGCGGTCGGCGCGATCGTCACGCGCAGCGCCTGCGGCAGCACGACGTGGCGCAGCCGCTGCC
>NZ_JBFUGN010000426.1:0-5088 GCF_056402895.1 Rhizobacter sp. P3_B12
GGCCGTGTTGTCCGCAGCCAGACTGAACGAACCGTATGGTTTTCAAAGCCCTTTGCTTTGGTTACTTTCATTTGGGCTCAAATGAAAGTGACTCGCCCGCCGGGGCGAAACCCGGCAACGCCACGCAGTGCTCAGATCTCGACCTTCGACCCGAGTTCGACCACTCGATTGGTGGGAAGCGACAGAAAATCCGCCGCCGCCRCCGCATTCCGATGCATCCCCGCGAACAGCTTCTCGCGCCAGCTCGCCATGCCGCTGCCGAAGGTCGGGATCACGATGTCGCGCGACAGGAAATACGAAGTCTCCATGTCGTCCATCTGGCAGCCTCTCGTGCGCAGGAAGTTCAACGCCTCCGGCACGTCCGGCTCGTTCTTGAAGCCGAAGTGCACCGTCACCTGCCAGCAATCGCGCCCCAACGGCTCCATCTCGCAACGCTTCTCGAAGCCGATCCACGGCACCTCGTGCAGCTTCACCGTCACGAACAGGTTGGTCTCGTGCAGCACCTTGTTGTGCTTCAGGTTGTGCAACAACGCATTCGGCGTCAGCCCCTGTTCGCTGACCAGGAACACCGCCGTGCCGGCCACCCGCGTCGGCGGACTCACGAACACCGCATCGAGAAAACTCTTCAGATCGATCGCGTCCTCGCGCAGGCGCTCGGCCATCAGCCGCCGGCCCTGCTTCCAGGTCATCATGATCATGAACATCACGCCACCGATCACCACCGGGAACCAGCCGCCGTCGAACACCTTGATGACGTTCGCGCTGAAATAGGTGAAGTCGACCAGGAAGAAGAAACCCGTCGCCGCCATGCTCAGCGACCACGGATACCGCCAGCCGTAACGGATCACGAAGAAGGTCATCGTGGTCGTGATCAGCATGTCGATCGTCACCGCAATGCCATACGCCGCCGCCAGCTTGCTGCTCGAGCCGAAGGTCACGACCGCCAGCACGATGCAGGCATACAGCCCCCAGTTGACGAACGGCACATAGACCTGCCCCGTCTCGCGCACCGAGGTGTGCAGGATGCGCAGCCGCGGCAGGTAGCCGAGCTGCATCGCCTGCTTCGTCACCGAGAACGCCGCCGTGATCAGCGCCTGCGACGCGATCACCGCCGCCAGCGTCGCCAGGCCGATCAGCGGGTACACCGCCCACTGCGGCGCCATCTCGTAGAACGGGTTCTTCACGTTCTCCGGGTGCGCCAGCAACATCGCGCCCTGCCCGAAATAGTTCAGAACCAGCGCCGGCATCGCAAGGCTGAACCACGCAAGACGGATCGGGCGCTTGCCGAAGTGGCCCATGTCGGCATACAGCGCCTCGGCACCGGTCACGCACAGCACGATCGAGCCGAGCGCGATGAACGCGATCGCCGGGTGACCCAGCAGGAAGTCCAGCGCGTAGTGCGGGCTCAGCGCCGCCAGCACGGCCGGGTTCGTCACGATCTGCGACAGCCCCAGCACCGCCAGCACCGCGAACCACAGCACCATCACCGGGCCGAACAGCTTGCCCACCGTCGCGGTGCCATGGCGCTGCACCAGGAACAGCAGCGTCAGCACGACCAGCGACAAGGGCACGATGTAGTGGTGCAGCCCGGGCGCCGCGACCTCCAGGCCCTCGATCGCCCCCAGCACCGTGATGGCCGGCGTGATCACGCCATCGCCGAAGAAGATCGCCGTGCCGAAGATGCCGACCATCAACAGCCGCTTGCGCAGCACCGGCCGGTCCTTCACCGCCTGCGACGCCAGTGCGAGCATCGCGATCAACCCGCCTTCACCGTTGTTGTCGGCCCGCAGGATCAGCACCACGTACTTCACCGAGACCACCACCGTCAGCGTCCAGAACACCAGCGACAGCACGCCGTAGATGTTCTGCGGCGTCAACGGCACGTGGCCGTGGGCGAAGACTTCCTTGAGTGCGTAGAGGGGGCTGGTGCCGATGTCGCCGTAGACGACGCCAAGGGCGCCCAGCGTCAGGGCGGCCAGGCTGGAGCTGGGACGATGCTGATTCACGATCCACCGCGCCCGCCGAAGGGGCACGGCTCAATCCAAAGGAGGGCCATTGTGCGCCCGCGGATACGCCCGGAAACAGGTCGCCCACCCCCACCCCCAAGCTGTCGGGGGTTGATGTTGCACTGCAGCAACGAGTGGTGTAGGGCCGAGCGCCGGGCCGCCCCAAGCCGGCCCGCATCCCCACGGGGGATCGGTCGACGTACCCGTCGACCGAGGGGCTCCATTTACTCGTAGACCTCGGCGTCGGGGTCGGTGGCTTCCATTTCGTAACTCGCAGCCAGCATCGCCAAGCGAGCGATCACTCCGTACATATAGAAGCGATTCGGCGCACTCGCACCCGGCTTGACGCCCGGCTTGGGCAGCTGGTTCGACTCGGCGAAGGCCAGCGGCACGAAGCTCGCCCCGGGGGAATTCAGGTTCTCGTCGATGCCGCGCTCGGCGTTGACGCGGTAGAAGCCGCCGACCACGTAGCGGTCGATCATGTAGACGACCGGCTCGGCGACGGCGTCGTTGACGCGCTCGTAGGTCGGCACGCCTTCCTGCAGGATGACCTCGCTGACCTCCTGGCCGTCCTTGATCACGCTCATCTTGTTGCGTGCCTTGCGGTTCAGGTCGACCAGGTCCTTCGGGTCACGCACCGTCATGATGCCCATGCCGTAGGTGCCGGCATCGGCCTTCACGATGATGAAAGGCTTCTCCTGGATGCMGTATTCCTTGTACTTGCGGCGGATCTTGCCGAGCAGCGCCTCGGCGTTGCTCGCCAGGCATTCGGCGCCGGTGCCGTCGCTGAAATTGACCTCGCCGCAGCGGGCGAACATCGGGTTGATCAGCCACGGGTCCRTGCCCAGCAGCTTGGCGAACTTCTTCGCGACCTCTTCGTAGGCCTGGAAGTGGTTGGTCTTGCGGCGCACCGCCCAGCCGGCGTGCAGCGGCGGCAGCAGGTACTGCTCGTGCAGGTTCTCCAGCACCTTCGGGATGCCGGCCGACAGGTCGTTGTTCAGCAGGATCGTGCAGGGGTCGAAATCCTTCAGCCCGAGGCGGCCGCGCGTGCGCAGCAGCGGCTCGACGGTCAGCGCACTRCCGTCGGGCAGGTCGATCTGCGTCGGCGCCTTGATGGTGTCGTCCAGCGTGCCCAGGCGCACGTTCAGCCCGGCCTGGTGGAAGATCTGCATCAGGCGCGCCACGTTCGTCAGGTAGAACGTGTTGCGGGTGTGCTTCTCGGGGATCAGCAGCAGGTTCTTGGCCTCGGGGCAGATCTTCTCGATCGCCGCCATCGCCGCCTGCACCGCCAGCGGCAGCATCTCGGGCGTCAGGTTGTTGAAGCCGCCGGGAAACAGGTTGGTGTCGACCGGCGCCAGCTTGAAGCCGGCATTGCGCACGTCGACCGAGGTGTAGAACGGCGGCGTGTGCTCCATCCATTCGAGGCGGAACCAGCGCTCGATGGCCGGCAGCGATTCGAGGATGCGCTGCTCCAGTTCGTTGATCGGGCCGGTGAGTGCAGTGATGAGATGGGGAACCATAAGAGCCCGTTGAACGCCTGGGGATCGCGGATTCTAGGCATCTGGGGTCGCCCGCGTCGATGGCAAGCGGGGAGGCCCCGGCCGGTGTGCGCCATGCGTCACGACCGGCGGGCCCCCGGCACGGCAAAAGAAAAGGCCGCCCGGAGGCGGCCTTCCCAGTGTCCCGCGGGCCGAAGCCCGCGTCCCTCTTCCCAATTTATTGGTGATAGGCCGTCTCGCCGTGCGCCGAGATGTCCAGGCCTTCGCGTTCCTCTTCTTCCGTCACGCGCAGGCCGACCACCAGGTCGACGATCTTGAACGCCACCACCGAGACCACGCCCGACCAGACGATGGTCAGGACCACGGCCTTCAGCTGGATCCACACCTGGGCGCCGATGCCGTTGGAGGTGACCGTGGCCGTGACCCAGTCGCCCACCAGGCCGGGGCCGCCGAGCGACTGCGTGTTGAACACGCCCGTCAGCAGCGCGCCGACGATGCCGCCGACGCCGTGCACGCCGAACACGTCCAGCGAGTCGTCGGCGCCGAGCAGCTTCTTCAGCGCGTTGACGCCCCACAGGCAGGCGAAACCGGCGACGAAGCCGATCACGATCGCGCCCATCAGGCCRACATTGCCGGCCGCCGGCGTGATCGCCACCAGGCCCGCCACCGCACCGGAAGCCGCACCCAGCATCGAGGCCTTGCCCCGCATCAGCGCTTCACCGATCGACCACGCGAGCACCGCGGCCGAGGTGGCCGTGAAGGTGTTCATGAAGGCGAGCACGGCGCTGTTGCCGGCTTCGAGCGCCGAACCGGCGTTGAAGCCGAACCAGCCCACCCACAGCAGCGAGGCACCGACCATCGTCAGCGTCAGCGAGTGCGGCGTGAACGCTTCCTTGCCGTAGCCGACGCGCTTGCCGACCATGTACGCACCCACCAGGCCCGCCACGGCGGCGTTGATGTGCACCACCGTGCCGCCCGCGAAGTCGAGCGCGCCCCATTGCCAGATCCAGCCGGCCTTCGCGTTCATCTCGTCGACGACACCTGCGGCGCTGTATGCATCCGGGCCCATCCAGAACCAGACCATGTGCGCGATCGGCGCGTAGCTGAAGGTGAACCACAGCGTCATGAACAGCAGCACGGCCGAGAACTTGATGCGCTCGGCGAACGCGCCGACGATCAGGCAGCAGGTGATGCCGGCGAAGGTCGCCTGGAACGCGGCGAACAGCAGCTCGGGGATGTAGACGCCCTTGCTGAAGGTCGCGCCCATCGCGAACACGCCGGTCGCCGGGTCGAAGATGCCCTTCATGAACAGCCGGTCGAGGCCGCCGACGAACCTGTTGCCCTCGGTGAACGCCAGGCTGTAGCCATAGATGGTCCACAGCACGACGATCAGCGAGAAGGTGACCATCACCTGCATCAGCACCGACAGCATGTTCTTGCTGCGGACCAGGCCGCCGTAGAACAGCGCCAGGCCCGGCACCGTCATCATGATCACGAGCAGCGTCGCGACGATCATCCAGGCGACGTCGCCCTTGTTGGCGACCGGCACGGCAGGCGCCGACGCGGCCGCCGCAGCGGACGCT
>NZ_JBFUGN010000427.1:0-5063 GCF_056402895.1 Rhizobacter sp. P3_B12
CGAGGCAGGTCAAAGCCGGTGATGTGCGATCGGTGGAGGGCCGAGAAGGCGGCGCGGTCGAAGTAGTCCAACCGCCCGCAATCGGCCACCAGCGGTCCATCGCGACCGGCGGCTTTCATGTCGACCCTCTTGGCACAATTCGACGCACTCTATGAAGTCCTTCGCCATCATTCCAAGTCGTCGCATAAGAATTGTTGGCTACCCGCACAGCGGCTGGCGTCCTGCCCTTGCTGGGGAGGCTGATGCCATCGAACTCGACTTCAAGTTCGAAATCACTGACGACGGAACCGGCAACTTTCTCTTCGCATACTCATCTCCCGACCGAAGCTACGCTGCCGATTCTTGGCATGCGACTTTAGAGGAGGCCTATGCGTGCGCTCTTCAAAGCTACGGTATTGAACGAGCCGACTGGTCGCATGCTCCAGAGCGCACAGCGCGCAGTCGTAGATCRAACTGACACTTCCACAGAGCATGGACTGGCAAGTCCTGAGGCTCGACTTGTTCGCCCGCCCTCGTCGGCGGTCAGTCAAAGGCTCGCTGCCGGCCAGCAGCGGACGGTCGCGAGCGGCGCCTTTGGGGTAGTCTGCGCGAACATGACCAACTTGCAGATCAGATGCGGCTGCTGAAAACCGCGAGCGTTCAAGTTCGCAACCCACTCATGCGCCGTCGAGCGAGCTGGCCTATGCTGAGCAAGGCCGAGCTTCGTTTGCTTATGGCCGGCCTCGTCGACTGGGAAATTCGATCCCGAGGTCCGATTCGTGCGCGGATTCGCAGGAAGCGTCTCGAAGCAATCGAGTATTTCCGCCGAGTGCACGGCCCACTCTCCGAAGACCGCCTCTGGGTGCCGAGGAAATCAACTTCTGCCGCGGCGCGGCAGTGGGATTGCCATCGCCGGCACGACCCGGCAAGAGAGAGGTTGAGAGGCGTCCTCTGGCATGAAGCCTGACTCCGCTTGCGAGCGACTGAACCGGTGAACGGCGCACCTGTTGGACGCGAACTGCCGGCCACTTGCAGATGACCGCGGTAGACTGCTTTCGGGCAAGCCGGGTCGATGGATGCGATGTCGCCGTCTGCACCACGGAAGTTTCGAGAGGACGCTTTCCGGCCTGCGGCCTCCAAGCGCCTCTCACGTCAAACATTGGGCCCCGCAGATGAAGCCGCATCCGCTCACATTGGCTCACATCAAGGCAGTCACGTTGAAGCCGGGTATGTACATCCGAGACTTCGATCTTCGCTCGCTCGAAACGCAGCTTTATGGCTTCGATGCCGGTCTAGCAGCTGCGGGTGTACTCGGCGATTTCGACTGGTTCAACCGCGCGTTCAATGATTTCCTGTTCACTCGCACCAAGTGGAGCTGCGTACAAGGTTGGGCAACGGCAATACTTGAGCGATACGGCCAGAGCGAGGAAAGCTTCAACAGGTTTCTCTCGCTCCTGGAACAGGCAACATCCAAGAGCGAAGAATGCCAAAGCCATGCGACTGCCAGCAACGCGTCGTGTTCTGCGCGTGAGGCCTGACCCTCCATGGAAAGGACGTCTTGCAGCTGACTTCGCCAGCTGTAAGACGCCTCTCAGTCAAACGTCGAACGGCAGCCTCCTGATTCGAGATCAACGACGCGAAGGTCCGCAACGGGTCGCCGACAGGCGATCAGGCAGGGCAGCCGACCGGCAACATTCGGCCACTTGCAGCGGTCGCGAAAGACTGCTTCGAGGTAGCTCGCTTGACGCCTTGTGGCCCAAGCCTCCATCCAACATTGTTAGACCGCCTGCATCTTGCATATGCCAGAACTGAACGTCTTCACTGCGATTGCCATCGGTTCATTTGCTGCGGTAGTGTGGGCTGTCGTGTCCATTCGCAGGCTTCTGCGTACGTCCAGACTGAACGGCCTTTCCCGCAATCAAAGGATTTCTGTATGGGCTGCAGCTGCCCTCATTTTCGTGCCTTCGCAACTGGTCGCGTTTGCATGTTCAGTGATCCTTTCCAGCTTCACCGTATCACCGGGTCCTTGGAACCATCTGGCGCTGAATCTCACCATCATCTTCAGCCTTGGRATTCTTGGTGCGGTCATCACGTGGGGCACAGCCAAGGTGGTAGGCACCTTGATCCAGGGTAGAGGGGCTGTCGTTTGAAGCCGCAGCGAAGGGATGCTTTGCAGGACCACGCGCGCCACCTGTCACGTCGAGCGCTGAGTGACAGCTTTGATAAGGGCGATCTGGCATCGCGAATTCCCGCAACGGGTCGTTTCGAGGCCACCAGCAGCTAAGCCCGAACGTCCTCAGCCGGCCACTTCCTGTCGCTAGTGGACGASTGCTGTCGGGCGAGCGATATGGCCTCGGAGCACGCAGACTTCACATTGGCTTCGCGATATCGACYCAAGCTCTGCGGATGACTCCTCAACAGCTTCCCTCTGTTCTCGGTCGTGTCTTGGCAGTGGCGGCTACGGCTCTCTGCGGCGCATCGATCTTGGGCTGCAGCGGCCCCACCGATGCGCAGGTGGCAGCTGATTTTGCGAAGCTGCATTCGGGATGTACKCTCACCAGAGCCGTGGGTGGTGAGTCAGAAGGKGGAGCCCTGTGGGTGGACGTATGGGGCAACTGCACCGGTGACGACCACCGATTCAAGGACGTGTTCCGATACGTGGAGAAAGACGGTGAATGGATAGTCGTTTCATCGAGTGTGCAGACACCAATCTACCGAACTCCCTAGCCCGGCAAACGACTGCGCACCCGCATATCGTCGGGGCAACCGACTGACAGCAACGGGKCGTCTACAGGCGACCGGGCGAGGCAAGCGACCGTCCACGACCAGTCGGTCGTGACAGGCAGCTTTCGAACAGTTCGCAAGCCTCTCCGGTGTTGTTCCTTTCGAGGGGTTCTAAGAGAATGATTCCAATGCTTCGATACGCTGCGATCGTGCTGGCTGCAAGCTGTGCAACACACGCCGTTCAAGCCCAGTCGATTCCTGCGGGCACGTACATCACCGAGGGAGGATGGGGTACGTYGGTCGTTGAGAAGGATGGCAAGCTTCAACTGGACACCATCGGGRCAAACGGCCACTCGTGCGGACTGGAGGCCACCGTTCGAGACATGAAGGCTGTGACGCAGGAGGGATGCAAGATCAGCTTCGAAAGAAGCCTCGACCGAGTGTCGATCAACCCGGATCCGGCCACCGAGGCCGCATGCAGGGGGCCTTGCGGATCTCGCGCCTTCTTCCAGGGCGACTATTACCGCGAAGYTCCAGCCTGCCGTGCAGTGCTTGTGAAGCATGAGCGCGACCGTTTCACTGCGCTGTACCGCGGCCGAAAGTATCGGGAAGCCGCGGAGGCCCTCAGCGCCTTGCTGAATCGCTGCGGCCGCTTCATGTACTGGCTGCCCGACGAGGCGCAAGTGCGCAACGACTTGGCGCTGACATATCACCATCTGTCCGACGATGCTGCGTGCCTCGGCGTGTTGTCTCCGCTGCGTCGCGCATTTGTGGAAGATGAGCGAATCACCAGCCGTGCCTTCACGCCCGTTGATGAAGGCGATGGCCAGGCGATGSTACGGATCACGCGCTTCAACTGGAAGACCTGCGGCGGTGAGRTRCCGGACTGARCGCACGACGGATGCTGCGTACTGGCGTTGAGCCGACAGATCAATGAAACTATCAGCGGTCGCTCGCTGCGCACGGCGCGCAGACCTGCAATCGGCCACAAGCGGTCCGTCGTGAGTGACGGCTTTCGGGTAGGCTGGTCAGCGTGGATCAAGCATTTACGCTCAAGAATTCGAGGGTCCGAAGATGGCTCGTTGCCGTACTGTCCATCGGCGTCATCTTGGTTGTGCTACGACCACCATGCTTCTGGCTGTCAGGCATCGGCGCTGGTCTCGTGGTGTTGGCGTCAGCGTCAAACTCTGCTCGAACAAGGCAGTGGATGTCGTGGCAGAACGAAGGCTCACTGAACTGGTTCGAGGGGTGCGCCGCGTCGACAGGAGCGCTCTTGGCGGCTCTGCCGCTTGGTGCTGCGATTCTGAGGTCGTGGGTAACGGCTTGAGGTCCCCCGTGACAGCCTCAGGGCCACAACCAGCCAGTCACTAGCGTCAGCTCTGGGCCCCCCAACCGCAGCGTTTCGCCGCGCTACCATCAGTTCGCAACTCATCTACGGACAGGCGATGATCGAACGGGAGCAGGCGACCAAGCTTTATGACGTATATCAGCGAGCATTCACAGTGCTTTGCGAGGCGTATCAGGTTCTAGGTGAACTGCCCGACGGCCCCGAGCGCGATGACGCCGTCCGGGCACACGGTGAGACTACTGACGCGGTGCTTTTCGGGCTTCGAGCACGGCTTCTTGATCACTATCCAGAGCTCGAGGCTACCGCTCCGGAAGTTACAGCCGCAGTGAAACATGATCCGCTCAATGGCGTGGCTGATGAACCATTGACCATCGGTCCCGATCAGTTGGAGAGGTTGTCTGCCTATCGGAGCGGTGCCAAGTTGGGCGATCTGCCAGGGCTCGACCCTACTGGCGAACGCGAACGGCTCTCGCAGCTGCTGAACGGCTTGGTTGACATCCTGATCGCTGGGCTCACTTCCAATCCAAGCAAGCTGTGGGTCATGGCGCAGTTCCAACGCGTTCTCGTCCAGGTTGAGCATGAGGACACCGAAGGGAGAGAGCATTTCGGGACAGAGCTGGAATCGATCATGGACATCCTCGACATCGAGAGCTCGGATGGCCTTTTGACCTTCTACTTGGGCGGCATCTGATGAAGCCACACAGGACGTCGCATGCCGGCCAGAAGCTCCCCTTCGCGAATGTCTCCTTCGGCGCAGCCGACTTGAACCTCCTGCTCATCAGTTCGATCTTCAGAGATTCAAATGGATACCAGTCATATCTCTCTTGCCGTCAACCCGGACGATCACGACGTTGCCTATTTGTCCCTGCCCGGTCACCCAGGCAAAGGAACTCCTGGTTGCGTGACAAAAACAGTGCGTCTAGCGAGCCTGTTGCCGTACAAGGGCCCGGACTTGTACTTGGACTTTGACGCCCAAGGGCATCTGATTGGCGTGGAAGTCCTCGCCTGAAGC
>NZ_JBFUGN010000428.1:0-5060 GCF_056402895.1 Rhizobacter sp. P3_B12
GTCGAGCCCGGTCTCGATCGCCAGCACCCGCATGCCGCGTGCGACGACGCGGCGCACCGCCTCGTGCTCGGAGACGTCGGCGTACTCCAGCGTCTGCGCGCGGCCGTCGGCGCCCTGCACGCGCAGGCGCAGGCGCGTGACAGGCGCCACCGCTCCCGCGGGGCTGGGACGATCCGGGGCTTGCATGGACGGGAACCTGGTGGTCGGCGGTACGGTCAGCGGCAAGGTCAGCGGTAGGAGATGTCAGCCGCGTCGCCATCCCCGCCGGGCTGGCCGTCCTTGGCGTTGGACAGCAGGTCGAAATCGCCCCCTTGGCCGGGCGAGCGATAGACGTAGGGCGTGCCCCAGGGGTCGGGCGGCACGGCCTTCTGCAGGTAGGGGCCGGTCCACTTCGTCTCGTCGTTCGGCTTGACGACCAGCGCGTTCAGCCCCTGCTCGGTGGTCGGGTAGTGGCCGGTGTCGAGCCGGTAGGCGTCGAGCGCGCGGCCCAGGCCCTCGATCTGCGCCTTGGCGGCGCCGCGCTCCGACTTGCCCAGCTGCGCGAAATAGCGCGGCCCGACGTAGGCGGCGAGCAGGCCGATGATGACGATCACCACCAGCAGTTCCAGCAACGTGAACCCGTGCTGCTGCGACACCGGCCGCAGCCCCCCACACTTTCCGACAGCTCTTCTCATTCTGGAACCTCGAACCTCACCAGCCGGCAGTCTAGTGGCGAACTGCCTGCTTTCCGCACGGCAGCGGTGTTGGATTCTCCGCATTCCGGGGGGATGTCATGGGCCCAGCARGGCCAGGAACTGGTCGGAGTCGAAGCCGTCCTTCATGTGGTGGCCGCGCACCACCAGGTAGGGCGTGCCGGTGCCGCCGWAGCGGGTGAARTCCTGCACGCAGGCCGGGCTGAKGCTCATGTTGCATTCGGTGAASGCGAAGCCGTTCTGGSYCAGCCAGCCCTTGGCCTGGGCGCARTAGACGCATTCGGTGGTCGAGTACATGACGACCTCGTCGGCRCGCACGCYGRCGGCMAGSKCGCGGATCTGGTCGSYGTCSAGGTCGYCGCTGCCGGCACCGCCGCCGAACGGGTGCAGGCGGAACARYGCGATGGCGATGGCCGGCACGATCAGCCAGCGCGCCCAGGCCAGGCCGCCCAGCAATCGGCGGGCGAGGAAGAACAGCAGCAGGCCACCGACCACGTAACCGGCTGCCTTGCCGCTGCGGTATGCGCTGCTGCCGGTGTCCACCGCATGGCAAACGGCCGGAAGCAGAAGGATGGCGGCCGAAGCCGTGCACGCCAATCGGTGTGTCAATCGTTGCGTCAATCGGTGACTCATGTTGTCTCGATGCATTCCCTTGACGATGCCACGGCCCATCAGCGCTGGATCGTCACGCTCCAGACCGCCCATGACTTGATGCTGTTGGGCGGGTTCAACAGCAGCCTGGGTGCCAGGAAGGTGATGGTGTCGGCAGGCTTGGTGGTCTCGTTGGTRCCGATCGCACCCATCAGCACCTGGTTGTCCGGGGCCGTGAAGCCGCTGGGCATGCCGCTCAAGGTCGCCTGCACGCCGGTGACCGGCGCGCCGCTGTTGGAGAACTCCACCTTGATCACGTACTCGAAGCTCTTCGCCGCCAGCTGGCGGATGCTGACCAGCGAGTAGCCGCAGACGTGGATGTCCGGCGAGCTGGTGCCGCTCGCGTTGTCGCCGCGGTCGCCGTTGGTCACGTTCACCGGCCGCCCGACCAGGCCGATGTAGTTCGGGTCGTTCGACACCGCGGCGCCGAGCACGACCTGGTAGGTCTGCGCCGCATCGAGCACGCAATCGTCGCGCCCGGTGACGGTGGCGGTCTGCGCGGTGCTCCAGTTGGCCGCCGTGAAGGTGAAGGACGGCGGGCTGACCGTGCCTTCGCGCGGGTTGTTCGACGCCATCGGGATCACCACGTCGGCCGTCGGCTGCTTGCCGAGCTTGACGGTGAAGGTCTTGGAGGTGCCGGTCTCGTTGGTCGACAGGTTGTTGCCGGTCACCGTGATGACGCCGGTCTGGGTCGCCGGCGCGATCACCACCGAGCCGGCCGCGTAGGCCCGGCCGATGCCCTTGGCGTCGTAGATCGCCGCATGCACGTAGTACGTGCCGGTGGGCAGCGCCGTGACGTCCCAGGTGTAGGTGCCCGACTGCGTGCCGGCCGCCTGGCGCAGCCCGTCGACGATCAGCGTGCCGCCGTAGCCGGTCTTGCTGGTGCCGTAGTACAGCGCGATGGTCGGCTCGATGTTCGGGTCGGTGCCCTCCCAGCGCAATGTCACCAGCTTGCGGTTGTCGACCAGGGTCGGCTGGATCGCGGTGGCCGGTGCGGTGAGCTGGATGCTCGGGTCCTGGTACGGGCCGCTGCTGACGTACAGCACGCTGGCGGCGGACCAGGCGCTGGCGGTGTTCTGCGGATCGACCGCGCGCACGCGCCACCAGTGCGTGGTCTTGTCGGCCAGCGCCAGCGGCACGATCCAGCCGGTGTTGGACGAACTGCCTTCGGTCACCCTGTTGGCGAGCGCCGCGTCGCGGTAGACCTCGAACTGGTAGCTGACGGCATCGCCTTCCGGGTCGAGCACCGGGTTGGCTTCCAGGCTGGGCTGCAGGCTCGGCGTCCATGCGCCGTTGCCGGGGTTGCGCACCGTGGGCGCGGGCGGCGCCTCGTTGACGGCGTTGAACAGGAAGTCGCCGCCGGCCCAGGCCGATTCGGCGCGGCCGTCCTGCGCCTTCACGCGCCAGTAGTAGCGCTTGTTCTCGACCAGGTTGACGGCCGGCCAGCTGGTGGCCGCACCGGCGCTCTGGATCACCTGGCCCGAGCTGCGCTTGTCACCGGAATCGAAGGTGTTGACGGTGTCGATCTCGAACACGTAGGTCAGCAGGTCGTTCTCGGCGTCGCTGCTGTTCTGGATGCTCAGCAGCGTCGGCGAGACGGCGCTCTGCCCGCCGGGCACCGGCCCTTGGATCAGCGGGATCGACGGTGCGGTGTTGCCTGTGTTGACCAGGAAGGGCCGCGCCAGGCTGGCCGTCTGCGCACCCAGCGCGTCCTTGGCGGTCACGCGCCAGTAGTAGGTGACGTGGTTGGACAGCGGCAGTGCCACCGTCCAGCTGCTGGTGCCACTGGCATCGCCGGGCAGGTCGGCCACCTGCGTCACCAGCTCGGTCAGCGCGGCGTTGCGGTAGACCGCCACCGCGTAGGTGATCGCATCGCCGTCCTTGTCGGCGCTGTTTGTCCAGCTCAACACCGGCTGCAGCAGCGAGACCTCGGCATTCGGCGACGGGCTGGTCAGGTTGAAGCTGTCGGGCGCGTCGTTGAACAGGTTGACGAAGAAGCGGCCGTTGACCCAGGTGCTGTACACCTGCGTGCCGTCGTAGGCCCKCGCGCGCCACCAGTAGGTGGTGTTGTCGTTCAGGTCGGCGGCCGGTTGCCAGCTGGTGGGCTGCGGCACGCTGCCGCCGCCGTTGCCGGGCAGCGGCGGCGCCTTGGCCACCAGCGCGCTCTCGACCAGCTGCGTCATCGCCTCGTCGCGGTACAGCTCGAACTGCACCTGGGTGCTCGGGTCGGCCGGGTTGCCGGAGGTCTGCACCGCCAGGCTCGGGCGCAGGCTCGTCACCTGGCCRCCCGAGGCCGGCGTGTCAATGGTCGGCGTGCCGGGGCCGGGCGGTGGCGTGCTCGACTCGACCTTGATGCGGGCCGAGCGCGTGCCGGACAGCGTGCCGTCGTTCGCGGTGTAGGTGATCAGGTAGGTGCCGGCCGAGCCCTTGGGCGGGGTCCAGTCGAACAGCGCGCGCGCGAGGGTCGGTGCCTGCGGGTCGGCGGCCTGCGGCAGCAGGCGGGCTCCGGCCGGCAGCGGCGCGGCGCCGATCGTCACCGGCAGGCCGGAAGCGCTGCTGGCCTCGACCAGGAAGGACACCTGGTGCTCTTCGGTGACCGTGTGGTCGGGGATGAACTGCAGGTTCGGCGGCGTGGCACCCGGCAACGGCGCCTTGAACTCGGTGTCGTAGCTGCCGGTGCTGTTGACGTCGAAGACGTTGACCCAGTACTCCCAGCGCTTGGCTTCGAGGTTGCGGGTCTTCGACAGCCAGGCGTTCTCCGCCAGCAGCTGCTTCGCGTCGGAGCGCTGCACGACGCCGAGCGCCTTGGTTCCGTTGAACGGATCGGGCAGCTTCATGTAGGCGAAGCCGGCGGTGGCCGGGAAGCTGATGCGGTAGCTCGCGTTGCCTGCCGGGTTGGTGCCAGCCGTCATCTGCGCGACGGCGCTGCGGTCGGTGACCAGCGTGTCGGGGCCGTCGGATTCGTAGACGCGCACGACGTCGCCGTCCTGCGCCAGGAAATCGCGCACCAGGTCGCGCCCCGGCAGATCGACGCGCACGTCGCGGATCAGCAGGTGCGCGTTGGTGGCCTGCAGCAGCGAGGTCAGCGAGCCACCCAGCTCGTCGGCATGGCTGAACTTGGCGGTGAACTCGGTGAACTTGCCGGCCAGTGTGGTCTCGAGCAGCCAGCGCCCGGTCTTGCTGGTGCCGGCGGCGATGTCGCCGAAGTTCAGCAGCAGCGTGTTCTGCGCCGGCGCGTCGTTGACGTAGCTGCCGGTCAGCGTGAAGTTGATCAGCAGGCCCTGGTTGTTCTCGACGATCTTCGGCTGCGCCGAATCGATCTTCAGGTTCTTCGCGGCGGCATAGCCGTTGTTCTTGACGCGCACGCCCAGCGTGGCCGGCTCGACCGCCTCGATCTCGGGCGTCAGCGGGTCGTCGCCGATCACGTCCTGCTGCAGGAAGTAGTCGAGCGTGAGCAGCGGCAGCGGCTTGACGGTGATGACGTCGGGCGAGATCTCGAGCACCGTGTCTTCGCCGCCGAAGCGGTATTTGAGGGTCGCGCCGACGAGGTATTTCTTGCCGAGCGGGCTGTTGCCGGCCGAGCCGGGCGCCGGGATCAGCAGCCAGTTGATGATGCTGGTGGTCTTGGGGTTGACGGTGCCGCTGCCGTCGACGTCGCTGATGTTCTGCTTGTTGGACAGGCGGATGAAGAACTTCGCCGAGGTGTCGTTCGGGTTA
>NZ_JBFUGN010000429.1:0-5050 GCF_056402895.1 Rhizobacter sp. P3_B12
GCGCAGAGCCGCGTGAAGGCGCTGGCGCGCATGGAAAAGCTCGGGCCGGTGCTGACCAGCAGCGACTTCCAGTTCGAGTTCCGCGAGCCGGTCTCGCTGCCCAACCCGATGCTCGCGTTCTCGGTGATGTCGTGCGGCTACGGCGGCGTGCCGATCGTCAGCAACGTCAACCGCTCGGTGCTGGCCGGCCAGCGCATCGGCATCCTGGGCGCCAACGGCCAGGGCAAGTCGACGCTGGTGAAGACCATCGCGAAGGAGATCCCGCTGGTGGCCGGCGAGGTCACCGAGGGCAAGGGCTTGTCGATCGGCTACTTCGCGCAGCAGGAACTCGACGTGCTGTCGCTGGACGACGGCCCGCTGATGCACATGGTGCGGCTCGCACGCGACGTCGGCCCGCAGGCGCGCGAGCAGGAGCTGCGCGACTTCCTCGGCTCGTTCCGCTTCGTCGGCGACATGGTCACGCAGGCCGTCGGCTCGCTGAGCGGCGGCGAGAAGGCGCGGCTGGTGCTCGCGATGCTGGTGTGGCAGCGCCCCAACCTGCTGCTGCTCGACGAACCGACCAACCACCTGGACCTGACCACGCGCGAGGCGCTGTCGATGGCGCTGAACGAGTTCGAGGGCACGGTGATGCTGGTGAGCCACGATCGCGCGCTGCTGCGCGAGGTGTGCGATGAATTCTGGCTGGTCAGCGACGGCGCGGTGAAGCCGTTCGACGGCGACCTGGACGACTACCAGAAATGGCTGCTCGAGACCTCGCGCGAGATGGCGAAGGGTGCGCGCGAAGCCGGCTCGGCGAAGGTCAAGGCGAAGAAGGCCGAGGCCGCTGCCGCGGCGGCCGCCCCGAAGGCCGCCAAGGACGACCGCAAGGCCGGTGCCCAGCAACGCCAGAAGGCTGCCGAGCAGACCAAGCCGCTGCGCACCGAGCTCGCGACGCTCGAGAAACGCATCGCGACGCTGACGCAGGAGAAGGCCAACATCGGGGAAGCCTCGGCGCGCCCCGATGTGAGCGCTGCGCAGCGCGTGGAACAAGGCAAGCGGCTGAAGCAACTGGGCGACGAACTCGATGCCGCCGAGGGCCGCTGGCTGGAAGTGACCGGCGAACTGGACGCGCTCGGCGCCGGCTGACTTCGCGCCGCCGCACGCGGCTTCCGGTGGCCGGCGAGTGCCTGTTGGCGGACGGCCTATCGTCCGTTCCCATGATGGCCCTTCAGAAAGCGCAGACAGGTGACCGCTCCGGCAGCAACGCCGGACAGCGGAACACCGCCGGGCATGCCGCCGAGCCGGCTGCGGCCCCCACGGTCAACCCGGCATTGCTGGGCCGCTTCCGCGCCTTGATCGACGAGGTGACCGACGAGCTGATGCAGGGCCGCAGCGGCGACCGCGACAGCTTCCGCGCCGACGCGATCACGCTGCTGATGGCGACGACGAACGAGATCGACGGGCCGGCCGACGGCGTCGAGAGCCCGCTGAGCTACCTGCTGCGCGAGGAGCAGCAGAAGGCCACCGCGCTGCTCGGCTCGCCGGTCGGATCCGACCCCACGCTCATGTTCATGAAGGTCTGAGGCCCGCCATGTCCAACGAGATCAACCGCCCCCTTCCGCAGGGTTTGCCGCGCCCGACGCTGAGCCGTCCGGGTTTGCCGACGAAGGCCGCCGCGCCCCAAGGTGCGCGCACGCGCGGCACCAATGCCGCGAGCGACGCGCTGCCTTCGCGCGCGCTGTCGCGCTCCACCGCGAACACGTCGGCGAGCGAGACGGCCCGGGGCATCGCCTCGAACGTCTGCCAGCGGGTCGAGAGCGGTGCGCTGCGACTGCGCGAAAACGTCACGCCCGCGGTGATGAGCAAGGCGGCACAGCTGGCCGCGCGCAAGCTGCTGGACCTGTACAGGTCCTTCCCGCAGTTGGCCGCGTAGGCTCGCGCCTGCCTGATCGCAAGCTGCCCATGCCGG
Organism: Rhizobacter sp. P3_B12; assembly: GCF_056402895.1. NCBI lineage: Bacteria > Pseudomonadati > Pseudomonadota > Betaproteobacteria > Burkholderiales > Sphaerotilaceae > Rhizobacter > Rhizobacter sp. P3_B12. The sequence goes on from NZ_JBFUGN010000429.1 coordinate 1,949, forward strand.
GCCGGCGCGGAATCTCCCTGCCGTCGGCCCGGAGATTATATTGTTCGCAATCTAATTGCCTGATCGGCGATACAGTCTCGTCCATGGCAAGCAAGCACCTCACTCGTCGCACCGGATCCGTCGCCGCGCCGGCCCTGCCGGCCGACATCGACTGGCTGCAGCTCGACAACCAGGTCTGCTTCGCGCTGTATTCCACCTCGCTCGCGATGACCAAGCTGTACAAGCCGCTGCTCGCGCCGCTCGGCCTCACCTACCCGCAGTACCTGGCGTTCCTGGTGCTGTGGGAGCGTGACGGGGTGACGGTCGGCGAGCTCGGCGAGCGGCTGTTCCTCGACTCCGGCACGCTGACGCCGCTGCTCAAGCGCATGGAAGCGGCCGGCTGGCTGCAGCGCCAGCGCGCCGCCGACGACGAGCGCCGCGTGATCGTCAGCCTGACGGCCGAGGGCCGTGCGCTGCGCCAGCAGGCGCGCGGCGTGCCCGCCCAGCTGGCCCAGGCCAGCGGCTGCAGTGTCGGCGAGCTGACCGACCTGACCCAGCGCCTGCAGCAGTTGCGCCTGCAACTGCTCGATGACGCGCCCGCTGCGGCGCATGCGTGAACGTTGTTCTCACCCCTGACCCACCTCACCACCTGAAGGAAGACACCATGGCCCTCGAAAAAGTCCTGTACACCGCCCACGCCACCTCCACCGGCGGCCGCGAAGGCACCTCCAAGTCGTCGGACGGCGTGCTCGACCTGCGCCTGACCACGCCGAAGGAACTGGGCGGCAACGGCGCCGTCGGCACCAACCCGGAACAGCTGTTCGCCGCCGGCTACTCGGCCTGCTTCATCGGCGCGATGAAGGTGGCTGCCGGCAAGCACAAGGTGACGCTGCCGGCCGACACCTCGATCGCCGCCAGCGTCGGCATCGGCCCGATCCCGCAAGGCTTCGGCATCCAGGTCGCGATGACCATCACCGTGCCGGGCGTCGAGCGCTCGGTGGCCCAGCAGATCGTCGACACGGCGCACCAGATCTGCCCGTACTCGAACGCGACGCGCGGCAACGTGGACGTGACGCTGACCGTAGCCTGAGCCCCGCCTGCGCTGCATGAAGAACGGCCCTCAGCGGGCCGTTTTTCATTGCGCGAGCAGTTGCAGCAGCAGCTCGATACGCGCCTGGTAGGGCGACCATTCGCCACCGGCCGGCAGCACATCGCCGGGCTGCGCGAACACCGGGCCGCCGGCGACGCGGCTGCAGCGCAGCACGCGCACGCCGGCCGCCTGTGCGCGCAGCAGCGCGGCTTCGAGCGCGTGGTGGACGGTGCCGTGGCCGGTGCCCGCGACCACGATGCCGCGCGTGCCGCGCTCGACCAGCGCATCGACCAGCACGCCATCGACGCCCGCATGGCTGAGCAGGATGTCGACGCGCGGCCACTCGGGGCCGTCGACCAGCCTGTCCACCAGCGCCGCAGACATCGCCTCACCCGCCGGCCACGGGCGGAACAGCCGCAACCGCCCTTCCTCGATGCGGCCGACCGGGCCGGCATCGCCTGAATCGAAGGCCTCGATGCGGTAGGTGTGCACCTTGCGCACGTCGGCCGCGCCATGCACCACGCCGCCGAGCACCGCGACCACGCCGCGCGCGCCCGGATGCTGCGCGACGGTCACTGCATCGAGCAGGTTCTGCGGACCGTCGGGTTGCAGCGAGGTGGCGGGGCGCATCGCCGCGGTCAGCACCACCGGCTTGGCCGGCGCGAGCACGCGCTGCAGCAGCCACGCGGTCTCCTCCAGCGTGTCGGTGCCGTGCGTGACGACCACGCCCGCCACCTCGGGCCGCGCCAGGTGGTGCGCCAGCCGCCCGACCAGCGCGCGCCACACGCCGGCGCTCATGTCCTTGCTGTCGACCTGCGCGACCTGCTCCGGCTCGAGCGGCACCGCGGCCAGCGCCGGCACCGCCTTCATGAGCTGCGCGACGCCGAGCTGCGCCGCGGTGTAGCCGATGTTGTCGCCGGGGGCCGCCGAGGTGCCGGCGATGGTGCCGCCGGTGCCGAGCACGACGACGATCTGATCAGTTCTTTGCATTTTTCACGAAGCTGGATAAAAATACAGTCACTGGATGGATGTTCAGTCCGAACCATCTCACCTTCAAGGCCCACCGATGACCGAGATCCCGAAGCTCACCGACCGCCAGCAGCAGATCCTCGACCTGGTGCAGAGCGCGATCGAGCGCACCGGTGCGCCGCCCACCCGCGCCGAGATCGCGAACGAACTGGGCTTCAAGTCGGCCAACGCCGCCGAAGAACACCTGCAGGCGCTGGCCCGCAAGGGCGTCATCGAGCTGGTGGGCGGCACCTCGCGGGGCATCCGTCTGCAGTCTGACACATTGCGTGCGCTGAACCAGAGCCGCGGCAAGCAGTTCAGCCTGCCGCTGCCGAGCCTGTCGCAGCTCACGCTGCCGCTGGTCGGGCGCGTCGCGGCCGGCAGCCCGATCCTCGCGCAGGAGCACATCGACCAGACCTACCTGATGGAAGCCAGCCTGTTCGCGCGCCGGCCCGATTTCCTGCTGAAGGTGCGCGGCATGAGCATGCGCGACGCCGGCATCATGGATGGCGACCTGCTCGCGGTGCAGAAGACCAAGGACGCGAAGAACGGCCAGATCGTCGTCGCGCGGCTCGGCGACGAGGTCACCGTGAAGCGCTTCAAGCGCACCCGCACCAGCATCGAGCTGCTGCCGGAGAACCCCGATTTCGAACCCATCGTCGTGCCGTTCGGCGATGTCGACTTCGAACTCGAGGGGCTGGCGGTCGGCCTGATCCGCAACAGCATGCTGTGATGGAGGCCGCCGTGGTGATCAAGGCCCCCAAGGCGGCGAGTGCCGCGGAGTGCAAGGCGCTCGAGCAACTGCCCAACATCGGCCCCGCACTGGCCGCCGACCTGCGGCTGATCGGCATCCAGGAGCCGAAGGACCTGCGCGGCAAGGATGCCTTCGTGCTGTACCAGCGCCTGTGCGCGATCACCGGGCAGCGCCACGACCCTTGCGTGCTCGACACCTTCATGGCCGCCACCGATTTCATGGGCGGTGCGCCTGCCGCGCCGTGGTGGGCCTACACCGCGCAGCGCAAGGC
>NZ_JBFUGN010000430.1:0-5046 GCF_056402895.1 Rhizobacter sp. P3_B12
ACCTCGGTCTGCGCACCGGCGTAGTTGAAGCGCTGCCCCGGCGGATCGCTGCGCTCGGTGACCTGCCGCGCCGCCTGCACGATGCCGGCGCGCCGCGCCGCGGCATTGAAGCGCGCACGATCGTCGTCGGCCGTGTAGTCCTCGACATAGCGCGCACCGGACGCCATGCGCAGCAGGTCGAGCAGGCGCGTGCCGCCGTACAGCGTGCCCTTGAGTTCCGGCACGTAGGCCTCGGCCGGATCGTCGAGCGACTTCACCAGGCCGTCTTCCAGCGCCTTCATCACCGCCAGCGCGGTGATCGTCTTCGCCATCGAGTTCGACAGCATCCGCATCGCCGGCGTGYGCTCGTAGTTGTAGCGCTCGGCGGCGATGCGGCCGTCCTTCACGACCAGCAGGCCGGTCGCGCGCTGGTGCTGCAGGTAGTCGTCCAGCGTCAGCTGGCGGCCTTGGTAGCGGTAGGTGAACAAGGTCTCGGTGGCCGCGGCCTCCAGCGCGACCGGCTTGTCGGCCGGCGCCAGCGTGCACGCGGGATTGAAGCTGTCCATCGCGCTGAACGAGCCGACGAGGTAGCGCTCCTGGTAGGCCTGCTTCAGCGTGCGGGCCGCCGGGTAGCCGTCGGCGCGGCCGAGCGCCGCCTCGTCGGGCGCCGCGAGTGTCGCGAACGGGACGAGCAACAGCAACGAAGACAGAAGGTGCAGGCGCATCGGCCGATTGTGCAGGCGTGATCGGCGCCTTCATCGATCGCATTCGCCGATCGACTTCATCGCCCTTTTGCAATGGTCAGCCGGAAACTTTTCTTTACCCGAACGACACGTCAACGCACGCACCGCGTGTTCGTTCAAGGTTGCAACTAACGAAGTCCCCGCGCAACAGAGCAGTCGTGCCGATCCCCGGATCGGCATGGGTTGGCGGAGCTGTGCCCTGCTGTTCAACAACCTCACCTTCATACCGTCATGCAACCATCACGCACCCCCTCTTCCCTCCTGCTGATCGCCGGCCTGTGTGCTCTGCTTGCCGCCTGCGGTGGCGACGACGACTGCCCGCCCGCGGTCGACCCTCCGACCGACACGCTGCCCGACCTCAGCGACTGCTTCACGGTCAAGCCCGGCCTGCGCTACACGATGACCGACACCGATCCCGAGGCCCGTTCGCTGCACGGCGAGTACCTCGTCGAGACCTTCGACGGCACGCCCCGCCAGGCGCAGGTCGACTACTTCGGCACGACGGGCGACAAGCGCTTCCTGGCGCTGTACTGGTCGGTCGAGCCGGACGGCCTGCGCTTCTGGGGCGACTACGACCACACCCCTGAGGGCGTGCAGACCACGAAATCCGTCTACACCGGCTTCCTGGTCCCCAGGACCCTGGCCCCCACGCAGACGGTGACGATCCACTTCACCGACAACAACTACTTCACCAACGGCCACTTCCTCCCGGAAGAGCAGCAGGAGACCTGGACCTTCGAGGGCCACGAGACGCTGGCCCTGGCCGGCCGCACCTTCACCAATGCCTGTCGCATCAGGACCAGCATCGGCGACCACCCGGAGTACGGTTCCACCGTCATGTGGGTCGCGCCGGGATTCGGCCCGATCCAGTACCAGTCGATCGATGCCGACGGCAAGGTCGACAGCCTGTCGAAGCTCGACACCGTGACCGTGCCGTGAAACGTAATGTGTCGGGCTCCGGCGCCGACACAGAGCTCTACGCAAAACACGCGACGGCGGCAGTGCGCATCCAACAATCCGCGCACCTGCCACTGCCGCCCCACTGCCATGAGCCTTCGATACAACACCCTCCTCGCCGCCGCGGCCATCGCCGCGACGGTGGTCCTCGTCACGCTCGCCGCGCCGCCGGCCATCGGCACGCCAGCCGCCACCCACCCGGTGGCTGCACCCGACTTCCAGGGCATCGCCACCTGGCAGAATTCGCCTCCGCTTGCGATGCAGGGCTTGCGCGGCAAGGTGGTGCTGGTCGACTTCTGGACCTACACCTGCAGCAACTGCCTGAACCAGTTGCCGTACGTGAAGGAATGGCACGCGAAGTACAAGGACCAGGGGCTGGTCGTCATCGGCGTGCACACGCCGGAGTACGCCTTCGAGAAGTCGACGCCGAACGTGCAGGAAGCGATCCGCAAGCTGCAGATCACGCACGCCGTCGCGCAGGACAACGACTACGCCACCTGGCGCGCGTTCGGCAACCAGTTCTGGCCGGCGCTCTACCTGATCGACAAGCAGGGCCGCATCGTCTACACGCACTTCGGCGAAGGCCGCTACGGCGAGACCGAAGGCCGGATCAAGGCGCTGCTGGCCGAAACGCCGGCACCGGCGCGATGAACAGGTGGTGGCTTGCGTTGCTGTTCCTGGCCGGCGGCATCTCGCACGAGATCCGCCAGCCGGTCAGCTGCCACTGCATCACGGTGCGTCGTCAGTCGCGCGACTCGACCGCCGACGCGAACACATAGCCCTCGCTGCGCACCGTCTTGATGTAGCGCGGCTCGCGCGCATCGTCGCGCAGCCGCTGGCGCAGCCGGCTCACCAGCAGGTCGATCGAGCGCTCGAACAGCTCGGCTTCGCGCCCCTGCGTGAGGCTGAGCAGCTGGTCGCGGCTCAGCACCCGCTGCGGGTGGTCGAGGAACACGCGCAGCAGCCGGTACTCGGCACCGCTCAGCGCCACCATCACGCCGCTCGCGTCCAGCAGGTGGCGCGCCACGGTGTCGACCTCCCACTCGCCGAACGCCAGCCGGTGCGACGCGGCCTCGGCGACCCGCATGTTGGGCGGCAGCATGCGGGTGCGGCGCAGCACGGCACGCATGCGCGCCAGCAGCTCGCGCGCGGCGAACGGCTTGGCGAGGTAGTCGTCGGCGCCCATCTCGAGCCCGAGGATGCGGTCGGCCTCTTCGTTGCGCGCGGTCAGCATCAGGATCGGCGTCGCCTTGTACTTGCCGGCGCGCAGGTCGCGGCACAGCGTCAGCCCGTCTTCGCCGGGCAGCATCAGGTCGAGCACGATCAGGTCGAACGGCCCCGACTCCTCGAGCGCTGAGCGCATGTGCCGGCCGGTCGGCACGGCCACCACGCGCAGCCCGTTCTTGACGAGGTAGGTGGTCAGCAGGTCGCGGATCTCGCGATCGTCGTCGACGATCAGCACATGGTCGCTGGGCTTGGCTTGCATGGCCGTGACTGTAGTGCGCCGGCCGCCCGGATGCAGCGCCTTTGTATTGCAGTGTGTCCGGGTCGCACCGCGCCTACATGCGAATGCAAATCCGGGGGGTGGCCGACACACCGGGGATACAGCGGGCCATTGCAATACAGGCTCGCTTCAACCAACCCCTCGTGAAGGATTCGCCATGCTGCAGAAGATCGACAACGTGCTGTACACCGCTGCCACCCGTACCACCGGAGGCCGCGACGGCGCGGGCCGCTCCAGCGATGGCGCGCTCGACGTGCAGCTGAGCCCGCCCGGATCGGGCAAGCCCGGCACCAACCCCGAGCAGCTGTTCGGCGTCGGCTACTCGGCCTGCTTCATGGGGGCGATGCAGATCGCCGCGCGCCAACTGGGCATCAAGTTCCCGGCCGACACCGCCATCGACGCCCGCGTGTCGCTCGGCAAGACCGCCGGCGACGCGAGCTACGCGCTGGCTGTCACACTGTCGATCACGCTGCCCGGCCTCGACGCCGAGGTGAAGCGCCGCCTGGTCGACGCCGCGCACCAGACCTGCCCGTACTCGCATGCGACGCGCGGCAACATCGAGGTCGACTTCCTGATCGACTGATCCCCGGCCCGCCCTGAATGCCCGACACCACCATGAGCCACGTCATCGACTACTACTTCGCACCGGTGAGCCCGTGGGCCTACCTGGGCCATGCGCGCTTCGGCGCGATCGCGAAGGCCGCCGGCGCCACCGTGCGCGTGCGGCCGGTGCACATCAACGCGGTCTTCGCGGTGTCGGGCGGCCTGCCGCTCGCGCGGCGCCCTGCGCAGCGCCAGGCCTACCGGCTCGTCGAGCTGCGGCGCTTCTCGCGCCAGCTCGGCGTGCCGATGAACCTGACCCCGCGCTTCTTCCCGGTGCCGCCGGAGCTGGCCGCGAAGCTGATCGTCGCGACCGCGCTGCACGACGGCGACGAGGCCGCGATGCGGCTGGCCGGCGCGGTGTTCGCCGCGGTGTGGGCGCAGGAGCGCGACATCTCGAAGCCCTCGGTGCTGTCGGAGCTGCTGGCCGAATGCGGGCTGCGCGCCGAGCTCGCGGTGCTGGCGCAGCAGGACGCGGTGGACACGCAGCTCGACGAGAACACCCGGCTCGCGATCGAGGCCCAGGTGTTCGGCTCGCCTAGCTACGTGCTGGACGGCGAGATCTTCTGGGGCCAGGACCGCCTCGACTTCCTGCGCGAAGCGCTCGCCGCATGAAGCTGGCTCGGCTCCCCCTCCCGCGCTCGCTGTTCGCCCGCGTCACGCTGATCATCGTGCTCGGCCTCGCGATCGCGCAGGGGCTGACCTTCGTGCTGATCCGCTACGAGCGCGGCATGGCGCTGCGCGAGCTGATGATGCTGGGCATCGAGCGCGACATCGCGAGCTCGATCGCGATCATCGACCGCCTGCCCGCCGCCGAGCGCGACAGCTGGCTCGCGCGGCTGGAGCGCCGCAACTACCGCTTCTCGCTCGGCGGCAGCGCCGACGGGCCGGCCCCGGCGGCGCCGATGCTGCGGCAGTTCGCGAACGCCATCGTCGATGCGATGAAGCCGTTCGAGACGGTGCGCGTGGCCGAGGTGCAGCAGCCGCTGGGCGGCCTRCAGATCCAGGTGCGGCTGTCGGACGCGAGCATGGTGATCGTGCATGCGCGCCGCGTCGACATGCCCGTGTCGGGCTGGGTCAGCTGGGTGCTGGCCGCGCAGCTCGCGGTGCTGGCGGTGTGCGCCTGGATCGCGGTGCGGCTGCTGACGCGGCCGCTGGCGGCGCTGGCCGCCGCGGCCGACCAGCTCGGCCCCGACCTGAAGGGCCAGRCGCTGCCCGAGCAGGGCCCGAGCGAGGTGGCACATGCAGCGCGTGCCTTCAATG
>NZ_JBFUGN010000431.1:0-5041 GCF_056402895.1 Rhizobacter sp. P3_B12
GGCCCATGCCGGCCACGCGGGCCAGGGCCCATGCCGGCCACGCGGGCCAGCCGGTCCTTGATGTTGAGCACCGCGTAGTTGCGCAGGTMGACCTCGTCGTAGCGCGAGTTCGGCGAGAGCAAGTGCACCACCATCGTGATGTTGGGCGAGCTCTTGACGGTGGTCACGCCGATCTGCCGCACTTCCTCGGGCAGGCGCGCCAGGGCCCGCTGCACGCGGTTCTGCACCTGCGTTTCAGCCTGCTCGACGTTGGTGCCGACCTTGAAGGTGACGGTCAGGTTCATGCCGCCGTCGCCGGTGGCCTGCGAGGCCATGTACAGCATGTTCTCGGTGCCGTTGATGGCCTCTTCGAGCGGGGCTGCAACGGTCTGGGCGATCACCGTCGGGTTGGCGCCGGGGAAGCGCGCGCTGACGACGACCGACGGCGGCACGACCTCGGGGTATTCCGAGATCGGCAGCCGGAAGATCGCGATCAACCCGGCCAGGAACAACAGGATGGACAGCACGGCCGCGAAGATCGGCCTGTCCACGAAGAATTTTGAGAATCGCATGGGGTCTCTCGATGTTTCTTGCTGGCGAGCCGGCTTACTGGCGGGCCGGGGCGCTGGCCGCCGCGTCGGCATTCATCGCCACGACTTCAGGCGCCACCGGTGAGCCGGGGCGCACGCGCTGCAGGCCGTTGACGACGATGCGCTCGCCCGGCTTCAGCCCGGCACGCGCGACGCGCAGCCCGTCGACCAGCGGGCCGAGTTGCACGACGCGGTACTCGGCCTTGTTCTCGGCGTTGACGACGTAGACGTACTTGCGGTTCTGGTCGGTGCCGATCGCGGTGTCGTTGATCAGCAGCGCGGCCGGTGCGCCGATGTCGGCACCGACCTGCACCCGTGCGAACAGGCCCGGGATCAGCGCGCCGTCCTTGTTCTCGAGCACCGCGCGCATGCGCACCGTGCCGGAGGCCGGGTCGACGCGGTTGTCGACGAAGTCGAGCCGGCCTTCGTGCGGGAAGCCGCTCTCGTTGGTGAGGCCGGTGCGCACCTTGACGCCCTTGCCGCCTTCGCGGGCGGCGCCGCCGATGCTCAGGAAGGTGGATTCGTCGCCGTCGAAGCTCACGTAGACCGGGCTGATCGAGACCAGCGAGGTCAGCACGACGCTGCTGTCGATCAGGTTGCCCACCGTGACCTCGGCCTTGCCGATGCGGCCGGCGAACGGCGCACGCACGACCGAGTACTCGAGGTTCGGCCGGGCCACCGCGAGCGCGGCCTGGTCGGCCTGCGCGCCGGCTTCGAGCTGGCGGGCGCTGGCAGCGCGTTCATCGAAATCGCGCTGGGCGATCGCGTTGTCGGCCATCAGGCGCTTCGAGCGCTCGAGCTCGGTGCGGCCGAGATCCGCCTTGGCCTTGGAGCTGGCGACCGCGGCCTCCAGCTTGGCCACTTCGGCCTGGTAGCTGCGCGGGTCGATCTGGAACAGCACGTCGCCCTTCTTGACCAGCGCGCCGGGCTTGAACTGCACCGCGTCGATGATGCCGGGCACGCGGGCGCGGATCTGCGCCGATTCGACCGCTTCGATGCGGCCGGAGAAATCCTGCTGCTCGACGACATTGCGCGAGACGACGACAGCGACGCTGACCGGCGGTGCCGGCGGCGGCCCGCCGGCGGGCGTGGCAGCCATCGCTTCGCCGCCGCGCGAGCAGCCGCCCAGCGACAGCAGGGCAGCCGACACGAGCGTCACGGCGACGGTCGAGAACATCAGGGGGGTGGGACGAAGGGTCATGGGGTCATCCTGGACAGCGGAGCAGCGGCTCCAACCGAAATAGAGAGACTAAGAGACAAATGGAAATAGTCGACAGTCACGGGAAATACCCCATGCTGCGTTGCACCATCAAATGTATTGGTCTGTGAATCAGTTATAAAGTAGCGTTTTGCGGAATGACTGTTCAGGATTCAAGACAATGGACACCATCAAAGCCATGCAAGCCTTCGTCGGCGTGGTCAACACCGGCGGCTTCACCAGCGCGGCGGAGCTGCTGAACATGCCGAAGGCGACGCTCTCGGCCAGCGTGGCCGAGCTGGAAGGCCACCTGAAGGTGCGGCTGCTGCACCGCACGACCCGCAAGGTGTCGGTGACGGCAGACGGCGCCGCCTATTACGAGCGCTGCGTGCGCATCCTCGAGGATCTTCGTGACGCCGAGGAGTCGTTCTCGTCCAGCCAGGCCTCGCCGCGCGGCAAGCTGCGGGTCGACGTGAGCACCGCGGTGGCGAGCCGGCTGCTGATCCCGCTGCTGCCGTCGTTCTTCGAGCGCTACCCCGACATCGAGCTGGAGCTGGGTTGCAGCGACCGGCCGCTGAACCTGCTGAGCGAGGGCATCGACTGCGCGCTGCGCGTCGGCGAGGTGTCGGACCCGTCCGTCGTGGTGCGCCGCGTCGGCACGATGAACCTGGTGACCTGCGCGACCACCGGTTACCTGGCGCGCCACGGCCGCCCGGAGCACCCGCTCGACCTGAAGAAGCACACCTGCCTGAACTATTTCTCGCTGCGCACCGGCCAGGTGTTCGACTGGGAGTTCGTGCGCAACGGCGAGCGCATCCTGCTGCCGGTGGACAGCCCGCTGACGCTGAACGATTCCAACGCCTACGTCGACGCCTGCCTGGCGGGCCTGGGCGTCGGCCGGCTGCCGACCTACATGTTCCGCCAGTACCCGAGCTGCGGGGTGCTGGAGCTGCTGATGTGCGACTGGCTGTCGGACGAGATCCCGTTCCACGTCGTGTACCCGTCGAACCGCCACCTGTCGTCGAAGGTGCGGGTGTTCGTCGACTGGGTGGCCGAGATCCTGGAGCACCACACCGGCATGAAGATGTGCCACGAGGCGCGCGCCGAACGCGAGAAGAGCGGCATCAAGCTGCCCAACAAGACGGTGCAACTGCTCGAGGCGCAGGCGCACTGAGCCGTTCGAGAACTACGGCCACAACACGGCCACTTGAACGCGGGGAGCGTGATCCGGGGATTCAAGCCAAGGGGCGCACGGCCGAAGATCAGGCCATGCAGCTCCCCTATGCCCTCACCCGTGCCGGCTGGCCTGCCGCCGCGCTGACCGCGTTCGCCGCGGTGGCCRGCGCCAGGCTGATCGACACGCAGCAGCGCAAGTGGATCTTCCGGCCGAGCAAGCACAACCGCTGGTCGCAGGCGCGCGCGCTGCGCCGGCTCTCGGACATGCAGGAGGTGTGGATCGGCTTCGACTCGCAGCTCAGCGGGCAGCCGGTGCGGCTGCACGGCCTGTGGCTGGCGAACCCCGATCCGAAGGCGCCGCTGATGCTGTACCTGCACGGCGCGCAGCACGAGGTGACCTGCAGCGCAGAGCGCATGCGCCGGCTGCAGCGGCTCGGGTTTTCGGTGCTGGCGATCGACTACCGCGGCTTCGGCAAGAGCGGCGGCGAGCTGCCGTCCGAGGCCAGCGCCTATGAAGACGCCCGCGCCGCGTGGCAGTGGCTCGGCGCCCGGCAACCGGGCCAGGCGCGCTACCTCTTCGGCCACTCGCTGGGCGGCGCGATCGCGATCCACCTGGCGTCCGAGGTCGACGACGCGGCCGGGCTGATCATCGAGAGCAGCTTCACCTCGCTGTCCGACGTGGTCGCGAGCTTCAGCCTCGGCTGGTCGGCGGTGCGCCGCTTCATCACGCAGCGTTTCGACGCGGCGCAGAAGATCGGCGCGGTGCGCGCCCCGGTGCTGGTGGTGCATGGCGACGACGACCGGCTGATCCCGCATGCACTGGGCCGCGCGCTGTTCGACGCGGCGGTGTCGGCCAAGCGCTTCGTGCTGGTGCCGGGCGGATCGCACCACGACACGCATGCGGTCGGCGAGGCGCCGATGCGGCAGGCGCTCTCGGAGCTGTTCGGACTGCCGGCTTGATCTCTGTTCAGCCCGATCGGATCACTCTGCGTGTAGTCCCCGCCCTCCCTCCGGTAGTAGCGGTTCCAGTTGTAGAACAGCCCCGACTCCGCATCCGCATACTGCCCCGGGAAGCGCAGGTTGAAGGTGAAGTCGCCGAGCCCCGCCGGGTTGGTCAGTGGCGCCGTCGTGCCGAACGGCTCGGCCATCCAGCTCCAGCGCTGGCGGCCTTCGCGGTCGACCACCACGCGCGGCGTGTTCAGGTGATCGGTGTGGATGAAATAGACGAGCGGTGCGCCCGTCGAGTCCGCAGGGTCCGGCGTGAACACCGCGACCGGCACGTCGTCCAGCCACACGTATTCGCGGATGGCCCGACCTTGCGGGTCGTACTCGCCGAGCAACTGGCCCTGCAGGTCGTACACGAAGATGACGGTGCTCTGCGGCCCCGCGTTCGTGAACTTGCGGATGCGCCGCCGCTCGGTGTCGTAGCTGTAGCGCGCGGTCATCCCGCCACGCGACAGCACCGCCAGCTGCCCCGGCAGGTCATAGCTCGCGGTGTAGCCGGCGCTGTCGCTGGTCGTGTTCCCGGCGTTGTCATAGCCGAAACTGCGCGCCGGGTTGGTCATCGCAGCGAGCCGGTTGCTGGTCGCCTCGATCACGTAGGTGCTGGGCACCCCACTCAGGCTCTGCTCGGTCCGGTTGCCGTTCGGATCGTGGGTGATCGCCCAGCTGGTCGTCGCGGTGACCACGCTCGTCAGCCGGCTGTTCGCGTCGTAGCCGAAGTTCTGGTCGAGTGCCGGCCGCGGCGTGCCATCGGGTGCCAGGTGCGTGAACGAGACGATTCGATCGGCCTCGTCGTAGCGGATGTCGCGGAAGACGTCGCCGAGGCGCATCCGCACGATGCGCCCGTCCAGATCGATCACACGCTCGTGCGCCTGTGCACCGCCGGCCATCGCCCACTGCCAGCTTTCGACCGGGCCGAAGGGCTGGTACGTCACCTGGTCGATCAGCGGCAGCGGCTCACTCCCCGCGTCCTTCGCCAACGCGATCGACACCACATGCGCGCCGCTCCAGCGGATCGCGAGCCGGCGCCCCGATGGATACGTGATGCCGGTCAGCCGACCGAGCGTGTATTCGTAGCCGGCCACCGTGGTGACCG
>NZ_JBFUGN010000432.1:0-5003 GCF_056402895.1 Rhizobacter sp. P3_B12
GTGCCGGTCGGCTCGAAGAAGCCGATGCTCTGGTGTCAATGGCCCTGGCGCCGGAAGAACAGCCCCGTGTAGAGGCGGGCGCCGAACGCGAAGCCGAAGGCCAGCCCGATCGACAGCACGAGGTACATGCCGACCAGCAGCACCGATGCCGCGCCTTCTCCGCGCCCGGCCAGGTAGCTGCCCACCGCGCCGACCAGCAGCAGCGCGATGACCGCACGGCGCTCGCCCTGCAGGCGGGCCAGCGTGCAGAACAGCGCGAAGGCGGTGATCAGCCCGGCCAGCAGCAATGCGTTGCGGCGCGGCGTCGTCAGCATCGACCATCGCTCGCCCCAGCTGCGCCGCGGCGGCTGCGCGGCCGGGCCCTTCAAGGCGTCGGCGACCAGGCGGTCGGTGGCAGCGTCGAAGCCGCCCGGCGTCTGCAAGGCCTCGTCGCTCCACTGCAGGTCGGTCGCCTCGCCGGCGCGCAGCTTCTGCATCGCGGTGCGCCAGGTGTCGTCCTGGTCCGACGGCGACACCGTCGTCCGGCAGAACAGGGTCACGCTGGCGCCCGGCGCCAGCACCGGATTCGCACCGCGCTCCGGGTGGCAGCTCCAGTTCACGCCCGCCCGGTAGCTGAGCGGGATCCGCACCGCGAGCTTGTGGGCCCCGATCGTGWAGCTGCCGCTGTTCTGCACCGTCAGGCCCCACAGCGCGGCCGTGCGCGATGGGGACTGGATCCACACGTTCGGCGCTGCCGGCGCGAGGCGGCCGCCGAACTCCGCGGCTTCGTCGCCCAGCGGCGGCTCGCCGGCCACCGGGTCGATCTTCAGGCTGCGCGACAGCTCGGCGTGCCAGCGGCCGGTGATGTCGCGGTGCCGTGCGGCCTGCGGCAGCGTGTCGTCGATGACCTGCCCGAGCGTCGCGGTAGCCGGCAGGTGCTCCCCGGCGAGCTGGCGCAGGTGCACCGCGAAGAGCCCGCGGCGCAGCGCCTGCAGGCCGTTGCGGTCGCCGGGGGCCAGCTCGCGCCATGCCGGCAGCCAGGCCCAGGCCGAGCCCGGGCGGGCGCCCAGCCGCTGCTCGCGCAGCGCCTCCATCGGGTCGCGCCCCGGCCCGTGCAGGTCGGCGAGCACGAACACGGCGAGGGCCAGTGCCGCCGCGAGGGCGGCCAGCAGCGGCGTCCATCCGGAAAGGAGTGACCAGCGGCCCGTCCGCGCCGCCGCCGCCGAGCCCCCTGCGGCCGGCGTGCGCGGTCGGCGCGTGCTCGGGTAGCGCGCCAGGCGCTTCGCCTCGACTTCAGCGGCCACGGCGAGATCGGCTTCGGCCGCCGCCAGCAGCGGGTCGATGTCCGGCAGGTCCTGCGCGACGACGATGTGGCCGCAGTGCCCGCACTGCGTGTCGCGGGCCGGATCGAGCGCGGCGCCGCAGGCCCGGCACGGCCAGGCGGTGGCACGGCCGATGGCACGCGGCGATGCGCCCATGCCGTCCAGCCGAAGGCGCAGCGAATGCGCCAGGCGCGGCATGTCGATCACCACCAGCGCGGTGCCGCACCAGCTGCAGTGGTCGTCGCCGGCCGACGCGGCGCCGCCGCAGTTCAGGCAGTGCAGCGTGTGCTTCTCCTGCGCCAGCGCCTGCCGCTCGGCGACGCCCAGCGGGCGCACCAGCCCGCGTTCGGCCAGCAGGCCGCTGTGGCTGTGCAGGTGGCCGTGGCGGCGCGGGCACTCCAGCGCGGCGAACAGGCCGAAGCGCGACCGGTTCTGCACCTGCTTCAGCGTCGCGGCGCAGCGCGGGCAGGCCGGGTGCGCGACCTGGGCCTCGGCCAGCGGGCGGCTGGTGCCGGCCTCCATCTCGCGCAGCAGGCGCACCCAGCCGAAGCTGTCGAGCTGCACCGATTCGAACTCGTCGAACCACACGAGGCGGCAGTCGGGGCAGTGCTCCACCGCGACCGGCTGTCCCTTGTGCGACGACAGCGACAGCACGCGCATCGGCGCGCTGCAGCGCGGGCAGGCGATGCGTCGGGCGACGTTCGGCTCGGCGGTCTCGGCGGGAGCGTTCACGGCCATGGCCTCAGCGCAGCTTGGCGATCGCGCGCGCCGCCAGCCGCCCGGCGCTGACCACCTGCGGGTGCGGATGCAGCGTGCACAGCTCGGCGATCGGGCCGAGCGCGCGCGACGGCCGCTTCTCGATCTCCGCCGCGACGGCCTCGCCGAGGAAGAAATCGGGGTCGGTGACGAGCCGGCGCAGCAGGGCCGCGTCGGTCAGGTCCAGCGACGGCACCAGTGCCATCACGACATCGTGGCCCGCGTGGCCGCCGATCAGCTCGCCGATCCAGCGCGACAAGCCGGCCTGGTCGGCCGCGACCGGCGAGCACGCCGGGTGCAGCTCGCTGAGCCAGGTCTGCTGCCGCTTTGCCTCGTCGGCCGCCGCGATGAAGTCGGACAGCGACGCGTAGACGATGCGCGAATCGTCGTCGTGGGCCAGGTAGAACACGCTGCCCTGCAGCGGCGAGCGGCTGGCGTAGACGTGGTGGTTGCTGGTCTCGGGGTCGTCGAGCACGATGCCGCCGAGCGCGGCGACGATCGGGTGGTACGTGAGCAGGCCGGTCCACTCGGCGGCCTGCGCGCGGTCGAGCAGGTTGAGCTCGACATCGAGCCGGCCGGCGTAGTCGCCGACGGCGATGCGGGCGAACCAGGGGTCGAGTTCGGGGGGCAGGGTCATGGCGAGAGGAATGGGAACAAGCGGGAACGCTACCAAAGTCACTGTGTGGCATGGAGCCTGTGCGGCAGAGTATTTGACACGTCAACCTCGACGCGATCCAAGGGAGGAATGCATGAACATCAGAAAGTACGCGGCAGTTGCCGTAGTGATCGGCTGCGGCCTGCTGGGCCAGGCGGCCCACGCGTATCCGCAATGGAAGCCGGTCTTCCAGTCCGGCAAGGTGAACGGCGTGCTGACGCCCGGTGCCGGGCAGACGCCGATCAACTTCTGGTACGACATGAGCGTGGAGCCGGTCGCCTACTCGCCGATCTACGCGGCCAGCGGCAAGGTCTTCAACGCGCTCGCGACGGCCTGGAACAACGCGGTCTACGCGCAGGCCCACCCCTATGAGGAGTACCGCAGCCACCAGGCCACGGCCACGGGCCCGGTGATCGTCAGCTACGACCCGGCCGCGCCGGCAGGCACCCCCAAGGTCAACATCACGGTGCCGACGCTGAACGCAACGGTGAACACGCGTGGCCACAAGAACGGGATCTGGGCCGACTGCACGCTGACCGTGAGTTCCGGGCCGCTGACGATCACCGCCGACGACCTCAACCTCGCGACGGGCGCCCTCGTCAACCCGGTGACGCACTCGACGCCGACGAACAACACCGACTGCTCGTCGATGTCGTGGTTCCCGATCGTGGGCGACATCGCCTCCCGCCTCGCGACCAGCCATGCGTCGGGCATGTTCAGCGTGACCGAGGTCGACTTCAGCAACGCGGTGCAGTCGATCCTGCCGTCCAACGTCTTCTCCGGCATCCCGTCGCTGCCGGCCGGCAAGTTCATGGTGGGTCCGGTGGACTATGGCGCCTACGTCACCAACAACCTGCCGCTGCTGCTGTCCGGCGGCTTCGACCTGACGCTGTCCCAGGAGAACCTGCCGGCCGTCTACGGCACCGTGACCGAGCAGCGGCTGCTGCTGGCCTTCAAGGGGCCGGCGGCCGGGTTCAGGTTCAACCTGTACGAGACGGCGTTCTACCGCCGCGAATGGGTCTGCGATCCGGGCGTGCCCTGCCAGCAGCCCTGATCAGCCGAGCGTGTCGGCCCAGATGTTGCGGGCCCAGGCGCCGGCATAGGCGCCCTCGGCCTCGTTGCGCTGGGCCGACACGCCGCCGGCACCCGCCACCGGCTKGAAGGTCGATTCCGCCGCGACGTACTCGTGCACGCTCGCGACGTGGATCGCGTGGGTCTCGTCAACGAAGCTGTAGCAGGTGTTTGTCAGCATCGGGTGTTCGTTGACCGCAACGCCCGACAGCTGCGCGACGATCGCCGCGGCCGCCACCTTGGCATGCGCGTTCGCCATGTGCGCGCTCTTCGGCATGCCGGGGGCGATCTGGATCGCGTCGCCGAGCACGTGCACGTCCTGCGCGGCGGTCGAGCCGAAATCGATGAAGTTCACGCGGCACCAGCGGTTCACCGCATTCGCGAGGCCGCTCTTCACCGCGAGCGCGCCGGCGCGCATCGGCGGCAGCACGTTCAGCACGTCGGCGCGCACGGCATCCTGCAGCTCGATGCGCAGCGTGCCTGCTGCCGCGTCGACGCCGATCACCTTGTGCTGCGGCCGGTACTCGACGATGCCGGGATACAGGTCGCGCCATGCGGCCTTGAAGAGCGCGGGCTTCGAGACGACGTCGGCGTTGGCGTCGAGGACCAGCAGCTTCGAGCGCGGCTTGGCGCGCCGGAAGTAGGCGGCCACCACGCAGGCGCGCTCGTACGGCCCCGGCGGGCAGCGGTACGGCGACTCGGGGATCGTGATCGCGAACACGCCGCCGTCGGGCATCGCCTCGAGCTGGCGGCGCAGCGCGAGCGTCTCGGGCCCCGCCTTCCAGGCCTGCAGCACGCGGCCGTCGTCGTGCGCACGGCGCAGGCCTTCGACCTCGTCGAACATCAGCTCGATGCCGGGCGACAGCACCAGCTTGTCGTAGCCGATCGTCGCGCCGGACGCGAGCGTCACCTGGCGGCGCCCGGCGTCGATCGTGGTGGCCTCGTCGCGCACCCAGCGCACGCCGTGGCGCGCGGTGAGCGCGTCGTACGAGAGGGTGAGGTCGTCGAGCGTGCGCGTGCCGCCCAGCACCAGGTTGGAGCCGGGGCAGGACACGAAGCGCGGCTGCGGCTCGATCATCACGACCTCGATGCGCTGCTGCGACAGCAGCCGCACGTAGCGCGCCGCGGTGGCGCCGCCGAAGCCGCCGCCGATCACCACCACCTGGGCACGCGCCGGCACGGCGGCCGGTGCGGCGCAGCCGGCGATGCCGGTCACGCCG
>NZ_JBFUGN010000433.1:0-4989 GCF_056402895.1 Rhizobacter sp. P3_B12
ACCTGGCCTATGCACCTGGCCTATGCGTGGATCCCGATCGGCCTGGCCTTGCTCGCCGCAGCGCTGGCGTTCGGCAGCGCCGTCTCGCCGGCCCTCCACGCGCTGGCGGTCGGCGCCACCGGCGGCCTGGTGATCGGCATGATCACCCGCACCGCGCGCGGCCACACCGGCCGGCCGCTGGAGCCGACGCGGCGCGAGGCCGTCGCCTATGCACTGGTGATGCTGGCAGCCGTGCTGCGCGTCGGCGTGCCGCTGCTGTGGCCCGCCGCCTGGGGGCCGGCGCTGCTGCTCGCCGGCACCGCCTGGATCGCCGCCTTCACGCTTTACCTCAGCCTGTACCTGCCCTGGCTGTGCTCACCGCGCGTCGACGGGCAGGACGGCTGAATGGGCCGCCATCCTGCGCTGCTGGCGATGGACGAGGGCGGCACAATGCCGCCCCATGAGTGACCTCCCGCTCCCTGCCCAGGACCCCGAGCTGCTGCGGCGGCTGCTGCGCGCGAAGGACCGCATGGATGCCGCCTCGCACGAGGCCTGGCCGGTGCAGCGGCTGGCCGGCGTGAGCGATGTCTCCGAGGCGCATTTCGCGCGTTCGTTCAAGCAGGCCTTCGGCACGCCGCCGCACCGCTACCTGCTGACGCGGCGCATCGAGCGCGCGACGGCACTGCTGCGCGAGACCGAGCTGCCGATCACCGAGATCGCGTTCCAGACCGGCTGGGAGAGCCTGGGCACCTTCGGGCGCACTTTCCGCGACATCACCGGCGAGAGCCCGAGCGCGCTGCGGGCCCGTGCGCGGGCGGCGGTGCAGCAGCCGGGCCGCGTGCCGGCGTGCGTGCTGAGTGCCGCGCACCGGCCCGATCTGACGATCGCAGTTTCGGAGAAGCGCCGCCGCGAGGCCGACGCTATAAATGAATCTCACGACAAGGAGATCCCATGATCCAAGGCATTGAAGTGGTCGGGCTGTACGTGCGAGACCAGGATGAAGCGCTCGCGTTCTACGTCGACAAGCTCGGCTTTCGCGTCCACACCGACGTGCGCAACGGCGACTACCGCTGGCTGACGGTGCAGCACCCGGACCAGCCGTCGTTCCAGCTCGGCCTGAGCGTGCCGGGGCCGCCGGTGCTCGACGCCGACACCGCGCAGGCGCTGCGCGCGATCGTGGCCAAGGGTGGCATGCCGCCGCTGGTGCTGAAGGTGGACGATTGCCGCGCCGCCCATGCGCGGATGCAGGCCCTCGGCGTCGAGTTCACGCAGGAGCCGATCGACCGCTATGGCACGGTGGACGCGGGTTTCCGCGATCCGTCGGGGAACGGCTGGAAGATGATCCAGGCGCGGCGCTGAGCGTCAGGCGGCATGCGGCTCGCGCCGCATGTCGACCACTGCAACCCGCTCAAGCCCCCCTGAGTTCGCTCTTGCGCTCGATGATCCGCGACACCAGCCCGTACTCGACCGCCTCCTCGGCCGACAGCCAGCGGTCGCGCTCGATGTCGGCCAGCACCACGTCCAGCGACTTGCCGGTCTCGCGCGCGATCGTGCGCGCGACGCGCTCGCGCGCCTTGACGATCTCGATGGCCTGGATCGCGATGTCGCTGGCCCGCCCGCCGGCGCCGCCGCTGGGCTGGTGGATCAGGAAGCGCGTGTTGGGCAGGCAGCAGCGCCGCGCGCGCGGCACCGCCAGGAACAGGTGGACGGCGGCGCTGCCGACCCAGCCGGTGCCGATCATGTTCACCGGCGCGGCGATGAAGCGCACGATGTCGTGGATCGCATCACCCGACTCCAGGTGGCCGCCGGGCGAGCTCACCAGCACGTCGATGGGGTCGGCGCTTTCCGCATCGAGTGCGATGAGCCGGCGCGTGACGTCGGCGGCCGTCACGTCGGTGACGGTGCCGAAGATCAGCAGCGTGCGGGCCTTGAAGGCCTTCTCTTCCAGGTAGGAAGTGCGCGGCTCGGTGGCGCCGGATGCCGGCATGGTGTCGGGGGTTTCCATCGTGGGATCCTCGTGGTTGAACTGCCTTGACGAACGAGACGGCGCTGGCGTGACGGGCGTTACACAGGGCCCGGATCCAGGCTGTGGCAAGCTGCGCCGATGCACGACGAACGCAAGCAGGCCCTGATCGACGCCGACCACCGCCGCCTGGTGCGCGCGGCCACCCGCCTGCTGGGCCCGGCGGATGCCGAGGATGCCGTGCAGGACGCCTACGTCCGTGCGCTGGAGGCCGACACCGAAGCTCTCAACGCCGCCCAGGCCTGGCTGCTCACCGTGGTGCGCAACCTGGCGATCGACAGCCTGCGCCGGCGCCGCTGGCTGCAGCAGTGGCTGGAGGCGCAGATGAACGCCGGCGACGCGGCCTCGGCCTCATCCGCGCCCTCGGCCGAGATGGATGCGGCGCTGGCGCAAGAGGCGGCCCAGGCCCTGCGCCTGCTCGCGGCCCATCTGACACCGGCAGAGGGCGCCGCGGTGCTGCTGCACGAGGTGTTCGAGATCGACCATGCCGAGATCGCGCGCGCCGGCGGCAGGTCCGAGGCCGGCAGCCGGCAGCAATTGCGGCGGGCGCTGTTGCGGCTGCGGCAAGCCGGTCGCGCGCCGGAACCCCGGCCTCGCCCCGAACTGGATCCGGGCGAAGAGGCCGTCTTACGCGTGTACCTGCAATCCCTGCAGCTGCGCGATCCGCACACGCTGTGGGCGCTGCTGCGCCAGCCGCCGGTCAGCGCGTCGATGGAGGCGGCTGCGATGGCCGTCGAACCCGCATCGACATCGCCCGCGACCGCCTGCGGCGTCATGCAGGCGGGCGGGCAGCTGGGCCTGGTGCTCACGCTGGACGGCATCGCGCTGTGCGTGTTGCCGCTGGGCGTGCGGGATTCAGCGCCCGCTCAGTCGAACAGCCCCGCCGCGGCGTAGGCCGACACGATCTCGTCGAAGACCTTCACGTCGCCGCGCCCCCGGGCGACCAGCTGGGCGCCWTCGATGGCCGCGAAGATCGCGAGCGCCCGGGACGTCAGGTCCAGCGGGTTCTTCCGCGGATGCCGCTCGGCCAGCACCTCGGCCAGCCAGCGCGTGTTCACCGAGGTGAACCGATCCACCTCCACGCGCACGGCATCCGGCAGGTCGCGGTACTCGGCCGACAGGATCCCGCACAGGCACATGCGGTTGTCGTTCTCCAGCGCCCTGCGAAAGATCGCGGTGTAGGCCTCCATCCGCTGCCCGTGATCCGCGGGCGAGGCGCGCAGCTCGTCGAGGAACGCGACCGCCTCGGCGACATACCGGCTCGCCAACGCGGCCGCCAGGTCGCCCTTGGTCGGGAAGTGGTAGTGCACGCTGGCGCTCTTGATGCCGACCTCTTTCGCCAGTTCGCGAAAGCTCAGCACGTTGTAGCCGTGCGCCTGCACCACCAGGCGGGCCGCCCGCAGGATGCTCTCTCGGGTGTCCGTGCGCGTGTCGGTGCGCGAGTCGGTCGGCGTGTCGGTGCTCATCGGCTCACTTTATCACACTACCTATCAGTAGATCAGATTGACATCAGGCGCTGCCCCACCTACAGTTCGCCGCTTACCTATCGACCGATAGGTAGTCAACCAAGCTGATGTCAATCCACACCATGAAGATCCATGACCGCCCCGGCTTTCCCAACCCCGCACGCATCCGCATCGTCCTGGCGGAGAAAGGGCTCGACGCGCAGTTCGAGTTCGTTCCGGTCGACCTGATCGGCGCCGAGCACAAGCAGCCGGACTTCCTCGCCAAGAACCCGTCGGGCGTGCTGCCTGTGCTCGAACTCGACGACGGCACCTTCATCTCGGAGTCCACCGCCATCACCGAGTACCTCGACAACCTCGACGGCAACCCGACGCTGACCGGCCGCACGCCGCGCGAGAAGGCGCTGATCCACATGATGCAGCGGCGCGCCGAGGCTTACGTGCTGGACCCGGTCGGCCTGTACTTCCACCACGCCACGCCGGGGCTGGGTGACGCGCTGCAGGCCTTCAAGAGCCCCGGCTGGCAGGGCCGCATCGAGATGGGCCAGCGTGAAGGCGAGAAGGCCCGGGCCGGCATGAAGTACTTCAACGAGGTGCTGGCCGACCAGGACTTCGTGGCCGGCGACAGCTTCTCGATGGCCGACATCACGCTGTTCGCAGGCTTGATGTTTGCCGACGCCGCCGGGCTGGGCGTGCCTGCCGGGCACGGCGCCCTGCTGCAATGGCGCGAGCGCGTCGCGCAGTGGCCGAGCGTCAAGAACCGCAGCGGCCAGGCCTTCCTGCCGTTCGACCTGAAGCGCATGGGCTTCTGAGCTCCGCGATCACCCCCGATAGGGGCTGTCGGCAGGCTGCCCGGCGGCATCGGTCCAGAGGTCGTCCGGCAGCGAGCGATCGCGCAGGCAGACCCGATCGTGGTCCGGGTAGGTGATTCGATCGACAGGCGCTCGAGTCCCCACGACCAGGCATCGCGTCGGGCTGGAACTCCGGTTCTCCAGGTAGTGCCCGACGGCGACGCCGGCCTTGAAGGTGGCGGCGTCGCCGGCCCGCATGGCCGTCTCGGTGCTGCCTTCGACCACCGTGATCTCGCCGGCGAGGACATAGACCATCTCGTCCTCGGCGCCATGCCAGTGCTTGATGGACGAGCGGCAACCCGGTTGCAGGACTTCGATGAAGGCACCGAACTGCGTGAGTGCGCCGGCTTCGCTGATCCACAGCGTCTGGTTCGGCTCCGAAGCGCCTTCGACCGGGTTGAGCTCGCTCACGAACTGCGTCGGGCTGAAAACGGGCATGACGATGGCTCCTTCACATGAGGTGGGCCCTGGATTCTGCCCCGAGCCATCGCACGGCCTCAGATCGTCAGTTCGCGCTCGACGTCCTGCGCCTTGCGCCGCGCGAGCGCCAGGTTGGACTTGCTCTTGTCGAGCACGAAGTAGACGAACACGCCCTCCTTGCGCGACACCGGGCGGATGATGTGGTACTGCCGGCCCAGCGTGATCAGGATGTCGTCGATCACGTCGTTCAGGC
>NZ_JBFUGN010000434.1:0-4985 GCF_056402895.1 Rhizobacter sp. P3_B12
GACGCGCATCGACGCGGTCGTCCACCTGGCCGGGGGACGCGCATCGACGCGGTCGTCCACCTGGCCGGGGCCCGCGTGCTCGGCCTGCCGTGGACCGCGGCGCGGCGGCGCGAGCTGCTGGCCAGCCGGGTCGACGGCACGACCGCGCTGCTCGGGTTGATGCGGCGGCTGCAGCAGGCGCCGCGCGTGCTGGTGAGCGCATCGGCGGTGGGCTTCTATGGCGCGTCGCCGGAGGGCTCGTTCGAGCCGCTCGACGAGGCGAGCCCGGCGCGCCCGGGGCAGTTCCAGTCCGACCTGTGCGCCGCGATCGAGCACGAGGCGCGGCGTGCCGAGGCACTGGGCGTGCGGGTCGTGCGCATGCGCTTCGGCGTGGTGCTGGGCCGCGGCGATGGCGCGTACCCGATGCTGGCGCTGGCCGCGCGTTGCGGGCTCGGTGCGGTGCTGGGCAGCGGCCGGCAGGCGGCGCCGTGGATCCACCTGGACGATGCGGTCGGGTTGGTCCGCTTCGCGATGGACCGCGATGATCTCGAAGGCCCGCTGAATGGCGTCGCACCCGAGACGCTGCCGCAAGCGGCGTTCGCGACGGCGATGGCCGCCTCGTTCGGCCGCCGCGTGCGGCTGCGCATGCCGGCGGCGCCGCTGCGCGCGCTGGCGGGCGAGATGGCGACCCTGCTGCTCGACGGGCAGAACGCCGTATCGCATACGGCGCTGGCGGCGGGGTATCGGTTCAGGTTTGCCGGGGTTCGGGCGGCGCTGGAGGACCTGGCGGGAACTGTCGCGCCACTCAGAGTTGCACACCAGACGCCATCGCCGCAATGAGCATCGCCACTGTCTGGTCCAGGCCGTCACGACGCAATGCTTCGAGCATGGCCTGTGGATCAGGACGCGATTTCAGGTCCATGCGGAACTGGCGAAATGCCGCGATGAAGACGGCCCCGTACGCTGCGAGCAGGGCAGAAAGAAAGTCGTCTGGTCGCCGCACTTCGATGCCCATCGCCTGCAAAGCTCGAACCTTGAAGTCGCGGACATTGCGTGTCACCAAGGCAACGTGCTGCTCTCCGGGATACGCCTTGGAGTGCAGCAGATATTGCGCGCAGGCCGCAACATGCACATCCTTGGCCGAGCGAAGCGCAGGTTGCACCGATGCGAACATGCGTTGAACGTCACGCGTGTCGAGCATCGCCGTTGGAAGTGCTGTGTTCAGCCGATCTTCGAGGGCCCTGGTTTCAACAGCATTCGCCTTCCGGCCGGTCTCGACCAATGCCCGGCTCATCTCCTCCAGGATCATCGAGGTCCAATGCAGCTTGAGCACCCCCTGGTAGTCAAGGTAGACGAGCAGCCCCCGCGTCGTTGCCGCGAACAACGTGTCGGCATCGGCCACAACGGGAATCACGGCGCGCCGAATATCTCGTCGTCAAGATCGCCTGCAAGCTGCTTCAGCGCCGTCCCTTGGCGCACCCGTTCAGCAGCCTGCCAGGCCAGCACCTCGCTCTTCAGCACCCGGCGTTGATTGCCCACGCGTTGATGCAGGTCGATGGCGCCGTCATCGATCAAACGAACCACGAACGGACGCGAAACGCCCAACAACTTTGCCGCTTGCTCGGTGCTCAGTACGGTATCGGCTTGTGTTTGGCCGACGTCGCGCGATTCCGCGCTCGCCGCCAGTGCCACATCCGCGCCCTGCAGCGCATCGAACAGATCGCGCTGAATGGCCATGCGTGTGGCCGGGGTCAATCGAACGTGGCGCCCGATGATCGTCATCAACCGATCTGTCGGAATCGACACGCGCAACACCAACGGTGTTTCAGCGCGTGGCGATCGAGCGGATCGTGACGGAGCGGACTTGCGTTCGGAGGCTGATGACTTGGAATTCACGCGCCGATCGTACTCGAATCACTCGAAATACGCGAAACAACATCCCGCAGACACATCACCGCTACGACTTCTTCTTGGGCACCTTCGCCCCCGCCTTGCGTGCCTCCGACAGCCCGATCGCCACCGCCTGCGCGCGGCTCGTGACCTTCTTGCCGGAGGTGCCGCTCTTCAGCGTGCCTTCGTTGCGCTCGTGCATCGCGCGCTCGACCTTCTCGGATGCCTTCTTGCCGTACTTCGTGGCCATGTCGCTCTCCTTCGGTGAATGGACTTCACCGCATCGCGGCAATCGACATGCCCATCAGGCCAGCGGCGCCAGCAGTGCCTTCAAGTCGGCCTCGCTGAACTTCACCGTGGCCTCGCCGTCCACGCCCAGCACGCCTTCGGCCAGCGCCTCCTTGCGCTGCTGCAGCGCCAGCATGCGCTCCTCGATGCTGCCTTCCACCACCAGCTTGTAGACGAACACCGGCTGGTCCTGGCCGATGCGGTGCGCGCGCGCCGTCGCCTGCTGCTCGACCGCCGGGTTCCACCAGGGGTCGAGGTGGATCACCGTGTCGGCCGCCGTCAGGTTCAGCCCGACGCCGCCGGCCTTCAGGCTCAGCAGCATCAGCGGCAGCTCGCGCTGCTGGAAGCGCCGCACCACGTCGCCGCGGTCGGCGGGCGGCGTCTCGCCGGTCAGCATCAGGTGCGGCAGGTTCAGCGCGGCGAGTTCGTCGGCCACCAGCCCCAGCATCTCGGTGAACTGCGAGAACACCAGGATGCGCCGGCCCTCCTCCAGCAGCTCCGGCAGCGTCGCGCGCAGCCACTCGAGCTTCGCGCGCTCCATCGTCGGGGCCATCGCGGTGCCCTTCAGCAGGTACGGGTCGCAGCACACCTGGCGCAGCTTCAGCAACGCATCGAGGATGCTGATCTGCGCGCCGCCGAAACCGGTGCGCTTCAAGAGCCGCCGCACCAGCTCGTCGGCGGCCACGCGCACGCTCTCGTACAGCGCGCGCTGCTGGCCTTCGAGCTGCACGCGGTGGACCATCTCGGTCAACGGCTGCAGCTCGGTCGCGACCTCGTCCTTGCGCCGGCGCAGGATGAAGGGCCGCACGCGCTGCGCGAGCAGTTGCGCGCGCAGCGTCTCGCCCTGCGTCTCGATCGGCTTGCGCCAGATTCGCTGGAAAGAGCGAGAGTCGCCGAGAAACCCCGGCATCAGGAAATCGAAATGCGCCCACAGCTCGCCGAGGTGGTTCTCGAGCGGCGTGCCCGTCACGCACAGCCGGTGGCGCGACTGCAGCCGGCGCAGCGCGGTGGCCGCGCGGCTGCCGGCGTTCTTCACCATCTGCGCCTCGTCCAGCACCACCAGGTGCCAGGGCTGCTGCGCGAGCGTGGCGATGTCGCGCCACAGCAGCGGATAGGTCGTCAGCACGAGGTCGTGCCCGGCTGTGTCGGCGAATCGCTTCGACCGGTCGGCGCCCTGCAGCGTCAGCACGCGCAGCGCCGGCGCGTTGCGCGCCGCCTCGGCCTGCCAGTTCGCGATCAGCGAGGTCGGCAGCACGACGAGCGCCGGCAGGTCGAGCCGCCCGGCCTGCTGCTCGATCAGCAAATGGGCCAGCACCTGGGCCGTCTTGCCCAGCCCCATGTCGTCGGCCAGGATGCCGGCGAGGTGGTGCTCGCGCAGGTACTGCAGCCAGGCCACGCCGTGCCGCTGGTACGCGCGCAGCTCGAGCCCGAGGCCCGCCGGTGATTCCACCGCCGGTGGCGTGCCGGCCGCGCGCAGCCGCTGCGTCAGCTCGGTGAGGCCGGCATCGCCCTGCAACTGCCAGCGGCCGTGCTCGCCGGCGCGCGCCGCCTGCGTGTCCATCAGGCTCAGCCGCAGCGCCTCGATGCGCTGGGCCTCCCAATTGGACAGCTTCATCGGCCCTTCCTGCCGCTTCGGATCGGTCAGCAGGTCGAGCATCGCGCTGACGATGGCCTTCAGCGGGCCGGCCGGCGATTCGATGCCGCGCCCGCCCTTGCCACGGCGCAGCATGATGATCTTGTCGTCGGGGATGTCGGCTACCTGCCGGGCGTCGAGCCAGCGCGGCTCGCGCTTGAACAGCTCGACCAGCAGCGGCGCCAGGTCGACCGGCTCGCCGTCGACCTCGATCCCGAGGCTCACCATGAACGAGGCTTCGCGCTTCGGCTGCCCGAGCGCGCCGAACGGCACCTGGTGTCGCGACGGCGCATCGACCAGCTCGCGCCCCTGCTCGGCGCCGGTGACCGGGTCGATCAGCAGGCGCCAGCGCTCCACCGGCGCGCTCATGTGCGCGAAGCCCGGCGCCACCACCACCGACCAGCCCAGGCCCTGCAGGCGCGGCACCTGGTCGAGCCAGAAGTCGCCGAACTGCACTTCCTCGGGCAGGGTCCACAGCTGCGGATGGCCTTCGCCGGCGTCGCTGCTGCGCCACTGCAGCGCCTGCATCGGCAGCGGGCGCAGGCCACTGGACCAGAGCGCGTCCATCGCATCGGCCTCGCCGGCCAGGTCGCGCTCGAGCACGACGCGCTCATTCCAGGCGCCGCGCAGCAGCTCGGTCGGCGAGGGGCGCTTGCCGAGCACGCTGGTCGGCGCCGGTGTCTCCCAGTGCAGGCCGGGTGCCGCCTCGTAGGTCCATTCGATGCGTGCGACGCTCAGTTTCTGGCTGCGTGGGCCGAAGCCGTTCATCGCGCGCATGCCGAGCAGGCCGTCGCCGCGGGTCAGGGTCTGCAGGGTGAGGCGGGGGCGCAGCGGGGCGGTGATGGGCGGGTCGGAGGGCAAGGGCATGCGGGGATTGTCAGCGCGACGGTGGCGGCCTGTTCGCAACACCCGGCCACATGACTGCCGTGCCATGCGGAACCATGGACGCCGACAAGGCACTCAGTGCGGTCTTCGTCACGGCGTCAACCCATGAGCATCGGAAACTTTCCCCCCGCCCCCCGCCTCCTCAACCCGACATCCGCGTCTGTCAGCCGTGCGGGCGATCCGGACGCGGTGCTTGAACGCGTCATGCAGCGATTGACCGTTCCGTACGATGACGAGCAACGGCACGATGCCGCTCTGTACTTCATGCGCCTGCCCGAGCCGGACTTCGAGGCCTTGACATGGCTCAGCG
>NZ_JBFUGN010000435.1:0-4985 GCF_056402895.1 Rhizobacter sp. P3_B12
CTCCAACACAACGGCGGTCGCCCTGTCTTTTTGAGGCTGTGCAGACGCCTGCACAGCCGGGGAACTGGCGGCCGGCAGCTACTTCACGGCCGGTGCGCGGGCGAGGAGTTCGGTCTTCTCGGCAGACCCGCGGCTCGATCCGAACTCGAACTGGTGTGCATCGCGCAGGCCGTTGGCGAATTGCTGGGTCAGCATGCCCAGAGGGCCGTTCAGGGCCATGATCAGTGGGTTCACGTCGCCGCCCTTCGTCACGCCGAGCCAGGTCACGAAGACCATCGCCGACAGGCAGGCCAGCATGCCGATCACGTCGCCGACGATCATCAGGTCCGCGCGCCTGGTCGTCCGGCCGAGCTGGGCAAGCTGCACGTCGCGCTTGCGGGCGTCCTGCCGATCAGCGAGGAAGGCCTTGTCGAGATCGGCCTCTGCTGCGATCACCGCCTGGCGGAAGGCCAGCAGTGCCGCAGGATCGGCCTGGATCGCGCTCAAAGCGGCCTGGCCGCTGTCCTTGCCGGTGACCTGCTTGGCGATGTCGATCACGATGCTGGCGGCTTGCTCGGCCTGGTCGCTGCCGGTGATCCACTTCAGGATGCCCGGCACGAACTGCGCGAGCGCGAATGCGGTGCTGATCGGGTCCATCAGGCCTTGCCTCCCACCGCGGCCGCGATCTCCACGCGGTTCAGCAGCCAGCCGTAAACGAAGGCTTCATCCTTCGCGCGTCGCTCAGCCAGCTCGACATAGAAGGCACCCTGCAGCGCGTTGAGCGCACGCAGCAGCACCACCTGCCCCTCGGCGCCGCGGCGGCGCACGTACTCCCGCAGCGCTGCGATCGTCATTGGGCCGATGCGTCCGTCCGCCTTCACGTCGGGGTACCAGCTGCCTTCCTTGTTCAGCACGTTGAGCGTGCGTTGCAGGAAGGTGGCCGCCTGGTCGGTGCCCTGGTTCACCGCGGTGTCGAACAGCTCGCCAGCCACGGCTGGTGCCGCGCTCGCGACCTGGTCGAGCTGCAGCGCGTCCCAGTACCGGCTGCGGTAGATCGCCTTTGCCTGGTCGAAGCCGAGCAGGTTCATCGGGCCGGCATAGCCGAAGGCACGTGCCACCACCTCGGTGATGCCGTACTTCGTCTGGCCGCCGCTGTCGAGCGGGTCGTCGCTGAAGCCGGCTTCCTTGCCGAGCACGGTTTCGTACGCTAGGTTGAAGTCCATTCGCTGTCGTCCCTGTTCTGCCTCTGGCCTCTTTGAGGTCGTCGTGATTTTTGGAGTCGTTCCGAGCTGGCGGTCACTTGCTGAGAAGGCGACTGAACCAATCGAACTTGATGGCCCCCAGGCCGAGGAGCGCCATCACCGCGTACATCGCGAAGCGCCGCAGGCCTTTGCCGAGCTGGCGGTCGACGTAGCCGCCCCATACATCGACCAAGCGCTGCGCGGTGCGCTCGTCACCGAGCTGGGTCACGAGCTGCGCAGCGAGCTTCTCGGCGATGCGCTGCATGTCGGCATCGGTCAGGGCACGGGGATCATTCATCGGCGTTGTCCTCCTGGTCGTCGGTGTTGGATGGGGATGGGGCGTCGCCCTGCTTCGGCGGGCTGGGCAAGCCGCTCGCGTTCTGGTTCGTCACATCGCTGCTGAAGCGCAGGTCTTTCTCCTTGACCTTGCGGCGCCACTCGGCGACCTGTTCGAGCACGGTGTCGGGGTTCCGCCCGGCCTTGCGGATCACCTCGACCTCGCTGATGAAGCCGGCTTGGCTCAGCGTCAGCCAGGCCGTGGCTTCCTTGGCCATGTCGATCCACGGCATCGACGGCGCGACGTAGAGCACGTCATTCGCGGTGCCGGGCATCACATCCTTTGGGCACGGCACGACACCGGAATAATCGGCCGCCTGAATGAAATCCTCGACAACCGGCTGCACGGCCATGCCGACGAAGTCGTCAGTCAAGCACGCGTAGTGCACCCACTGCTCGACGAGTTCCTGGCGCTGACTGCTGTAGGTGCCGTCGTAGTTGCGGCTGACGCTGGAGTAGCTCGCGCTGATGCCGGCGGCGAACGCGCGCAGCTGCCCGTTGCGGAAGGTGATCAGGTTCGGGTTCGGGCGCTTGCTGTCGATCAGGCCGATCTCTTCGCCGACGGCCAGCGTGTCGATGATGGTGCCGGGGGACAGCGCGATCTGGCGATGGATGTCGTTGCCGTTGTCGTCCTTCAGCGGGCCTTCGTAGCCGCCGCCGTCGGGCGCCTGGCGCTTCACGTAGCCCGTCAGCATGGCCGCGACCTTGGCGGCGATGCGCTCGGACTCCTCGTAGTCTTTGATGTCCTCGATGCGGCCGATGACGCTGGCGTAACGGGTCACACCGCGCAGTTGGCCGATGCGCTGCAGGTGCGCCAAGTGCAGCATGCGAGCCGCCGGAATCACTTTCAAGTCCGGCCGCAGGGAGATCGTCTCGCTGGGGTGACCCTTGTACAGCCAGTACCCGGTCGGGCGACCCCAGGTGTTGCGCTGGATACCCTGCTTGATGCCACGGGACTCGTCGGAGTAGTCCATCGGCACCATGTCCGCCTCGAACAGCTCGAGCGAGTACGGTACGTCGGTCCCGTGATCCAGGCCGGGCATGCGCCCCGTCACGCGCTGCGCGAASGCTTCGCCRTCGCGGTACAGCGTGCGGGCSAGCAGKCGCTGGCAGCGCGCGTAGCTGTGYTGCCAGCGSACCTCGGGGCGGCGCTGCCARTCGCGCCAGGCSGMCGASARCGCYKYSGCGTARTCGGYRTGGATCTCGCCGSTGMGCGTRCGCGGCTGGAACTCGACRCCRATGCCKTKSGCRCCSACCGTGTTGTTSACCAGCACGTCSAGCGAGCCGACGACCARGTCGTGRTTKCGRTCGAGRTAGCGCATCTGGTTGCGMAGCGGCAYGGCGCCCTTTTCCACCAGTTGATTGGGCGAGCCCCCGTCACGGCGGAACTTGCGCTGTGGGTTCGGCCGGGCGGCCTCGTAGTGAGCCAGCAGCGTTCGACCACGCAGGCGGGCCAGGCCGCGCTGCGGGTCCATCCATGCGACTAGGCGGTCGACAGCGTTGAGGCGTGCGGTCATTGGTCGAGACGCGCGACGGCGAAGCGCAAACCGCCGATGGTCGGCACGCCGGCGGCCTGCCCGCGCTCAGCCGCGACGCGCCCTTCCCACTCTTTGCGGCCAGCCCGGATCTCGGACAGGTCTTCGCTGCGGAAAACGCGGTCGCCGAGGCGCGCTTCCTTGCCGAGAAGAACATCGGTTTCGGCCTGCAGGTAGGCGGCCAGCATCGTGGAGGCAGGGGTGCTCATGCGCCCATGCTCGTGGAATCGGCGTCTAC
The DNA here is from genome assembly GCF_056402895.1 of Rhizobacter sp. P3_B12. NCBI lineage: Bacteria > Pseudomonadati > Pseudomonadota > Betaproteobacteria > Burkholderiales > Sphaerotilaceae > Rhizobacter > Rhizobacter sp. P3_B12. The sequence continues at coordinate 3,330 of NZ_JBFUGN010000435.1, forward strand.
TTTGTAGGGGCGGCAGTAGACAAGTTCAGTACCTCACGAAGATCCCGAGTGACAGTCGACGACAGTTGCAAACCCGCACTGATGCTGCCGCCTATGTGACCCTGGCGGAGCGCATAAGTCCAGCGATCGATGGTGAGCTGCGCCAACGCAGCGGTTGGCGTCCCTAGATTCCGAAAGTCGAACCCTCACCGGCGGCCACCACCGAGTACCAGCTTGGGGGCAGTTTCTCCTCAAGCCTCAAATCTGACGAGGCAGGCCGCGAAGCGGTGCCTGTGATGAAGCCTCGGCCCAGCGTCTTCCATCGCGAATCGGGATCCTGACGACGAAGCGGCTGCCCTGCCCAAGCCCGGCGCTGCTCGCCTCGACGCTGCCGCCATGGGCTTCGGCTAGCTCGCGCACCACCGCAAGGCCCAGTCCCAGGCCGACGCCATTGAACTTCACCGCATGCTGTTCCTGCACGAACGGGTCGAAGACTTCGAGCAAGGCCCGTGGCGAGATGCCAATGCCGTTGTCCTTGACGGTGAACACCATGGCATCCGGCGTGCGTTGCACGACGAGGGCGATCTCGCCGCCGGCCGGCGTGTACTTGGACGCGTTGCCCAGGAGGTTGCTCAAGATCTGGGTCAGGCGAACCGCGTCGCCGCGTATGCTGCCCGGCGGGGACGGCAATTCGAGCTGCAGCGTCTGCGTGTGCCGGGCCATCGAATGGCGGCAGGTGACGAGCGAATCCTCGACCACGTCGGCGATGTCGACATCGCCGAACTCCAGACGCAGTTTGCCGGCATTCACCCGCGACACCTCGAGCAGATCGCCAATCACGCGCGACATGCGGCCAGTCTGCCGCTCGATGATCTCCAGCAGGCGTGCMATCTTGTCGGCGGCAACGCGCGGCAACAGCGTGGCAGTGGTGCACAAGGTCATCAGCGGGTTGCGCAATTCGTGGGCCACGACGGCCATCAGYTGSGTCTGGCGGTTCAGCGCCAGTTCTGCCTGGCGYTGCCCGCGYTGCGCWAGCAGCGTGGCCTGCARCARCTGCTCGTTGACCTTGCGCAGTCGCGCGAGAGTCGCRCGGGCGCGCCTGCCAGTGGCGGGCGCTGCAGCGTCCGCTTGCTGKCCGAAYAGGGGRGCGCGCGGYGCARTGCGYCTCCGTGTSGCTGCCGTGCTGTAGTGGGGTGCGGAGAGGGTCTTCTTGGGCGGCGGTCCGGCGAGGGCGTCGAACGGGTGAAGCGTGACAGACATTGCGGCGTCCTTCCGAAAGGGAGCGCGGTGGGGCAGGCGGGAAGTCCCAGCCTCCGGGGGCAGCGAATCGCAACACCCGAGTGCGCAGGCTTCCTTTTGGGTATGGGGAGCGCTCCGTCGGCGAGTCTGCCGGGTCCGCCTTGGTCCGGTCTGTGCGCTGGCGAACGCAGGACCGTGGCATTGCTAGCGAACGTTGCTTACCGCACAGACGCTCCAGCGATGTACGACTAGCGTCCTTGCTGCACCCTAGGAAAGGCAAACCATGACCAGGACGCACCGCTTGAAGTCCGACAGGCCCGAGGCACCGGTGGTCGCGGCACCGCCTGCGGAGGCCGACCTGCCGCTGATGGCCACGCTGGGGATCCGTTTTGAGGAAGGTGCCTATCGCTTCGCCTGCATCCCGTATGACAACCTGCA
>NZ_JBFUGN010000436.1:0-4954 GCF_056402895.1 Rhizobacter sp. P3_B12
TGGTCAGACAGTCGGCGACAGTCAGTGCACGAAGCGTGCTGCGCACGCGGGCCATGAAACCAGCCAGCTCCGGCGCCACGCCCTGATTGGCGCTCCACACCCTGCCCACCCGCGCCTTTGCGGGCACCGCCCGTCCGTGTTTGAGGGAAAAGACTGAACAGACCGTTGAGCATGCGAGCGCCGGCATGCTTCGTCGGTCTGTTCAGTCTTTTCCCCCCAACAAGAGCGGGTGGTGTTGAGCGTCGCGGCGGGTGGCGGGAGGGGCTGGGGGCGATTTCTGGGGCGACGAAGAAGAKYGGCTTCGGSGGTGGCGTGCGCAGCACGCTTCGTRRACYGACTCATCGSCACTGTTTGACCACAACGAACGAAGTGAGTGGAGGGAGTTTGCCGATGCACCCCCGAAGCCGATCTTCTTCGTGGAGTCGGCCCCCGGGCCGACCGCCCCGGCATGAGTCCCCAGCCCCTCCCGCCACCCGCCGCGACGCGACGCGCTACGCCTGCCAGACTCCGAACCCGGCCTCCCGCAGCGCGATGCCCAGCTCCACTTCCATGTCTCGCGCCCCGTCGTAGGGCATCGGGTTGTAGACCTCGTACAGCTTCGGCAACAAGCGCAGCCCATACGTCGTGACGAAGCGGTTCGCCTGGATGCCGGCCTTGTGCTTGTCGAAGCGCACGTCGGGGTCCAGCCCCGTCATGCCGACGTAGACGAAGGGCTTGCCCAGCTGGTAGTCGGGGTTCGCCTTGCGGAAGCTCGGCTCGTTCCACACCGGATCGGCCAGTTCCACCACGTAGACGCTGTAGTGATGCTTCGGCCGGCGCGGCATGTCCCGTCCGTCAGGCCGGCTTGCCGCGCGCCACCAGTTCGGCGTGGCGGGCGGCGTCGATGTTGCTGCCGCACATGACCAGGCCGACCTGCTTGCCGTCGAGGCGCTCTTTCAGCGGGCCGAACAACGCGGCCACCGCCGCGGCCGGGGCCGGCTCGACCGCCAGCTTCATGTCGATGAACAGATCGTGCATGCCGCGGCACATGTCGTCGTCGGACACGCGCACGATCTCGTCGACGAAGCGGCGGCACACGCCGTAGCTGTACGCCAGCGCATACGGTGCGCCCAGGCTGTCGGCGATCGTGTCGACGGCGTCGAGCTTCACCGGCTCGCCGGCCTGGAAGCTGCGGTACATCGCGTCGGCGCCGAGCGGCTCGACGCCGTAGACGCGGCAGTCCGGGTTGATCTGCTTGACGGCCGCGGCGATGCCCGAGATCAGCCCGCCGCCACCGACCGGCACCACCACCGCGTCGAGCTGCGGCACCTGCTGCATGAACTCCAGCCCGACCGTCGCGGTGCCCTGCGAGGTTCGCGGGCCGTCGAACGGATGGATCATCGTGCGGCCTTCGTCGGCCACCAGCGCCTGCGCACCGGCGAAGGCCTCGTGCACGTTGGCCACCAGCACGACCTTCGCGCCGAAGCCCTCGCAGGTGGCGATGCGCAGCGGGCTCGCATGTCGGGGCATCACGACCGTCGCGCTGGTGCCGGCGATGCGCGCCGCGTACGCGACCGCGATCGCGTGGTTGCCGGCACTCGCGGCGACGATGCCGCGCCGCTTCGCATCGGCATCCAGCGCCTCGATGCAGTTCAGCGCGCCGCGCAGCTTGAAGCTGCCGGTGGTCTGCAGCAGCTCGAGCTTCAGCCAGACCTCGGTCGCCGGTGCGAGCCGGGTCGCGACCGCACCGGTCTGCCAGCGCCACACGGGGGTTTCTCGCAGCTTGCCGGCCAGCCGGTCGGCGGTGGCGCGGATCTCGTTCAGAGAAGGGAAGGGCGTGTCGGGGTTCATGGAGACGGATTGTCCGCGCAAGCGATGCGGTGGCCGAGGGGCCGGGATAATGCGACGGATGACGAGCAGCACGAGCGACGGCGACAAATTCTTCAAGCGGCTGGCCGACAGCGTGGACGAGCACAGCTTCGTCAAGCTGGTGCTGGCCAAGTACCGCGGGCCCGAGCCCGACCTGCTGCGCGCCACGCTGCGCCGCATCCAGGTGCGCGATGCCGACACCCTCAGCTTCGTCTACACCTACCGCACGCGCGACGTGACCCGCAACATGCCGCTCGCCGAAGGCCTGCAAAGCCTGCGCGAACGAGCCACTGAACTGTTCGGCCACCTGCACCTGATGACCCGCAGCGAGGACGTGCAGCTGATGGTCAGCAAGAAGGGGCAGCAGACGCTGCGCGTGGCCGCCGTCGAACACGAGGCCGACGACGCGGCCGGCGCCCACGATCGCGAGAAGCACCGCTTCGTCGACATCGTCCGCCCGTTCCTGACCGACCTCGGCGTCACCACCCCGCAGCACCAGCTGGTGCCGGCGATGGCGCGCAAGTGGAAGCAGATCAACAAGTTCGTCGAGGTGCTCGACAGCGCGCTGAAGGCCTCGCCGCTGCGCGACGCGAAGGCCGTGCGCGTGCTCGACTTCGGCGCCGGCAAGGGCTACCTGACCTTCGCGATGCACGAGTACCTGCACGCGACGCGCGGCATGAACGCGCAGGTCACCGGCGTCGAGCTGCGCGAGGACATGGTGCGCCTGTGCAACGCCGCCGCGCAGCGCAACGGCATGGCCGGGCTCGCGTTCCGCCACGGCGACGTGCGCACCCATGCGCGCGAACCGGTCGACGTGATGATCGCGCTGCACGCTTGCGACATCGCCACCGACTACGCGATCGACATGGGCATCCGCGCCGGCGCATCCATCATCATGTGCTCGCCGTGCTGCCACAAGCAGATCCGACCGCAGCTGCTGAGCCCGCACCCGCTGCGGCCGATCCTGCAACACGGCATCCACCTCGGCCAGGAGGCCGAGATGCTGACCGACGGCCTGCGCGCGCTGCTGCTCGAATCGCAGGGCTACGACACCCAGGTGTTCGAGTTCGTCGCGCTGGAGCACACCAGCAAGAACAAGATGATCCTCGCGGTGAAGCGCGCGCAGCCCAAGCCGGTCGACGAGGTGCTGGCGCAGATCCGCGAGATCAAGGCCTTCTACGGCATCCGAGAACACTGCCTCGAGACACTGCTGGCCGCCGCCTGAGCGCTCAGGGCCCGGCCAGGATCAGGTCGGCCGCCTTCTCGGCGATCATGATCGTCGGCGCGTTCGTGTTGCCGCCGATCAGCGTCGGCATCACCGAGGCATCGACCACGCGCAAGCCCTGCAGCCCGTGCACGCGCAGCGACGGGTCGACCACCGCCATCGGGTCGGTGCCCATCCTGCAGGTGCCGCTCGGGTGGTAGATGGTGTCGGCGCGGTTGCGGATCACCTCGCGGATCTCGTGATCGCTTTCGACACCCGCCGTGAACAGGTCGCGCTTCAGGCGCGACGCGATCGCCGGCGCCTGCAGCAGGCGCTGCGTGAGCTTCCAACCCTCGACCAGCACCTCCAGGTCGTCGGGATCGTCGAAGTACTTCGGGTCGATCAGCGGCGCGTCGCGCACGTCGCCGCTGCGCACCAGCACCGTGCCGCGGCTGCGCGGCCGCAGCAGGCAGACATGGCACGACAGCCCGTGCCGCAGGTGCAGCTTGCGCGCGTGGTCGTCGACCAGCGCGACGACGAAATGCAGCTGCACGTCGGGTGCCGGCGACTCCGGCGACACCCGCAGGAAGCCGCCGCCCTCGGCGAAGTTGCTGGTCAGCAGGCCGCTGCGCTCGCGCCGCCAGCGGATGTACTCGCGCAGCGCGTTGAGGCTGCCGGCCGGCGAGAAGCCGAACAGCGCGGTGTCGGGCACGCGGTAGCCGAACGTGAAGTCGATGTGGTCCTGCAGGTTGCGGCCGACGCCCGGCAGGTGGTGCTTCAGGTGGATGCCGGTGCGCTGCAGGAAGGCGCCGTCGCCGACGCCCGACACCTGCAGCAGCTGCGGCGTCTGCAGCGCACCGGCACACAGGATCACCTCGCGTCGCGCCATCAGCCGCTCGACGTGACGGCCGCGCGCCATCTCGATGCCGATGGCGCGCTTGCCGTCGAACAGCACGCGCAGCGTCTGCGCCTTTGTCAGCACGTGCAGGTTGTCGCGGGTGCCCATCACCGGGTGCAGGTAGGCGCGGGCGGCGCTCCAGCGTTCGCCGCGGTGCTGGGTGACCTGGTAGATGCCGATGCCGTCCTGGCTCGCACCGTTGAAGTCGTCGTTCAGCGCGAAGCCGGCCTCGCGTGCCGCCTGCAACCAGACCTGCTGCCACGGGTTCGCGCTGCGCAGCTCGCCGACGTGCAGCGGGCCGCCCTGGCCGTGGAACTCGTCGTGCAGGCGCTCGTTGTTCTCGGCCTTCCTGAAATACGGCAGCACCTCGTCGTAGGACCAGCCCGGGTTGCCGAGCGCGGCCCAGTGGTCGTAGTCGCTGCGGTGCCCGCGGGTGTAGATCATCGCGTTGATCGCCGACGAGCCGCCCAGCGCCTTGCCGCGCGGCTGGTAGCCGCGGCGGCCGTTCAGGCCCGGTTGCGGCACGGTCTCGAAGGCCCAGTTGTTGAGCCGCGTCGGCAGCATCGTGACCGCGCCGACCGGCATCTCGATCAACGCGCCGCGGCCCTCGCCGCCGGCCTCGATCAGCGCGACCGTGGTCGACGGGTCGGCACTGAGCCGGTTCGCGAGCACGCAGCCGGCCGAGCCGCCGCCGACGATCAGGTAATCGACCTCTCCCGTCATGCGGCCTCCGTGTTCTTCAGATGAGGCTGTGGCCGAACTGCGGGGCGCCCGGCAGCATCAGGTCCTCGATTGTCGGCAGGCCGCCGAGCAGCATCGGCGTCCAGTGCTCGGCCGGCGCCGGCGCATGGAACAGGAAGCCCTGGTAGGCGTCGACGCCCAGCATCTGCAGGAAGCGCAGCTGCGCGCCGCGCTCGACCCCTTCGGCCACCACCTGCAGGTGCAGGTTGTTGGCCAGCGTGACGATCGAGCGCACGATGCGCTCGCGCCGCGCATTGCCCGGC
>NZ_JBFUGN010000437.1:0-4945 GCF_056402895.1 Rhizobacter sp. P3_B12
GTCCCGAAGACCAGGCGCGCGACACCGTCCGCGCCGGCCACCTGCTGCACGCTGGCCACACCGCACGCGCTTTCGATCAGCGCGAGCACGCGCGCCTCGGACACCCTCTCCAGGACAGCCTGGATCTGCGCCGCAGATTCGGCCTTGGGCAGCATGACGTTCGAGATATCGGCCTCGCGCAACAGCCGAAGGTCGTCAGCGAAGGCGTTCGACTGGGCGTCGTTGACACGCACAACGATGCGCCCACGGTCGGCCTTGGCAGCCTGGCCAGACCATTGCGCGATCGCATCCCTCGCCTCGCCCTTGGCCGTCGGTGCGACGGCATCCTCGAGGTCGAGCACGATGGCATCGGCGCCGCTGGCGAGTGCCTTGGCAAACCGCTCGGGGCGATTGCCCGGCACGAAGAGATAGGTGCGCGGGTCCATCAGATCGCCTCCGCGGCCCGCAGCGTGCGAATACCTTCGGCATCGATCCCCAGCTCCCGCAGGATGGCGTCGGTGTGCTCGCCAAGCGCGGGCACCGGGTCCATGCGCGGGCCTTCGTTCCAGGTCCCGGGCGGCAGCATCGCCGGCAACGCGCCGACCGGAGAGCCCACCTCGCGCCAGCGCTGGCGTGCCTTGAGCTGCGGGTGCTCCCAGACCTCGTGCATGGTGTTGACGCGAGCGTTGGCAATCTGCGCCGCCTCCAGGCGTTCGACCACTTGCGCAGCAGTCAGGGTCGAGAAGGAGTCGACGATGAGTTTGCGCAGCGCCGTGCGCTCCGCCACGCGCTTGGCGTTGCCGGCGAAGCGCGGGTCGCGGGTCAGTTCGGGACGCTGCAGCACACCCTCGCAGAAGTTGACCCACTCGCGCTCGTTCTGCAGGCCCAGCATCACGCTGCCCTGGTCCGCGCCGGTCGGGAACGGGCCGTAGGGGTAGATGGTGGCGTGGGCGGCGCCGGTGCGTGGCGGCGGCGGCGCACCGTCGAAGGCGTAGTACAGCGGATAGCTGGTCCATTCGGCCAGGGACTCCAGCATCGAGATGTCGATGTGCTGGCCGCGCCCGGTCTGCGCGCGCTGCAGCAGCGCCGCGAGGATGCTGGTGTAGGCGTACATGCCCGCGGCGATGTCGGCGATCGACGGGCCGGCCTTGCAGGGTTCGTCGGGCGTTCCGGTGACCGAGACGAAGCCCGCCTCGCTCTGGATCAGCAGGTCGTAGGCCTTCTTTTCGCGATACGGCCCGTCCGCACCGTAGCCGGAGATGTCGCACACGATGATGGCCGGCTTCTTCGCGGCCAGCACGTCGTAGCCCAGACCGAGGCGCGCCGCGGCGCCGGGCGCGAGGTTCTGCACAACCACGTCAGCCTTCTCCAGCACCAGGCGTTCGAGCACCTTTGCCGCTTCGGGATGCTTCACATCGAGCGTGAGACTTTCCTTGGAGCGGTTGGTCCAGACGAAGTGCGAGGCGAGGCCGCGCACGCGGGCGTCGTAGCTGCGCGCAAAATCGCCCGTGCCAGGACGCTCGATCTTGATGACCCGGGCGCCGAGGTCGGCCAGTTGGCGCGTCGCGAACGGCGCCGCAATGGCGTGTTCGAGCGTGACGATCGTCAGTCCCTTGAGTGGTTGCATGTCAGGCACTCCTCAGCGTCGCGACCGCATCCATCGTGAGCCAGCCCTCGTGGTCCTGGGCCCACAGCTTGATGGTCTTGCCGTCGTCTTCGAGCTTCCCGTTGACGCGGAACGGGTTCAGGTCGAAGGTCGGGCGCACGGCCTTGAAGCGGAACATGGCGACGTCGGCATCGGGCGCGTTGCGACGCACCAGGTCCATCAGCAGGGTGGCGATCAGCGGGCCGTGCACGATCAGGCCGGGATAGCCCTCCACCTCGGTGACGTACTTGCGGTCGTAGTGGATGCGATGCCCATTGAACGTCAGCGCGGAATAGCGGAACAGCAGCACATCGTCGGGCACGATCTCGCGCTGCCAGGACACGCCGGTCGCGGCTGCCTGCGGCGGCGGTTCCATGTCCCCGGGGCGCTTGGCCTCGCGATAGACGATGTCGTGGAACTCGACGATTGCCGGCTCGGTCGATCCGTTGCAGCGCAGCTCATGGCGCACCTTCACGAACACGAGCATGCCCGTGCGGCCTTCCTTGACCGTCACGTCGGCGATGGTCGAGGTGCGCTCGACCGCATCACCCACCCGCACCGGCGAGCGGAACTCGAACTGGCTGCCGGCCCACATGCGGCGCGGCAGCGGCACCGGCGGCAGGAAGCCGCCCCGTTTGGCATGGCCATCGGGGCCGATCTCGCTCTGGCGGTGCAGCGGCAAGAAGTACAGCCAGTGCCACAGCGGCGGCAGTGGCGTTCCAGCCTCGATCGGCCGCGCTGGATGGTCGAGCGTTGCGTCGAGCGCCTTGACCGGTGTGGCACCGATGGTGTCACGCACCGTTTCGCTGCGGGTGATCCAGGCCTTCAGGTCGTGCTGCAAAGTGTTCATGTGGTGTGGCCTTTCCTGATCAGTCGGCCGTCAACTTGGCACGCTGCACGACAGCTTTCCACTTGGCCAGCTCGGTCTTGACGAGCTCACCGAACTGCTCCGGGGTGCTGGTCTCGACGTCGGCACCGTGGTCTTCGATGCGCTTCTGGGTTTCCTTGTCGGCCAGGACCTGGTTCAGCGCCTTGTTGAGCTGGTCGACGATGGCCTTGGGCGTCTTGGCGGGCGCGAAGAAGCCGTACCACTGCTGAACCTCGACGCCATCGACACCGGCCTCTTTGAGCGTCGGCACGTCGGGCAGCAGCTTCGAGCGCCTGGGGCCGGCCACGGCCAGCGCACGCAGCTTGCCGGACTTCACATGCGGTAGAGCGGTGAACAGGCTGGGGAACATGAACTGCGTCTGGCCGCCCATCGTGTCGGCCACGGCCGGAGCCGACCCCTTGTAGGGCGCTCCGGTCATCACCACCCCCGCGTTCAGCTTGAACAGCTCCGCCGCGAAGTGCGGAGCCGTGCCGTTGCCGGCCGACGCATAAGTGAAACGGTCGGGCTTGGCCTTGAGCTGGGCCACCAGATCCTTCACGTCCTTCACCGGTACGGTCGCGTTGGCGACCAGCAGCGTGGGCGAGTAGCCGACCAGGCCGACCGGCGCGAAGTCGGCCACCGGGTCATAGCGCAGCTTTTGCAGCGCCGGGTTCATCGCGTGCGTGGCGATGTAGCCGAACATCAGTGTGTGGCCATCGGACGCGGCCCGAGCAACGTACTCGCTCGCGATGGCTCCGTTGGCACCGGCACGGTTGTCGATGAGCACCGTCTGGCCGAGCAGCAGCTGGAGCTTCTGCGCAATGGTGCGTGCCATCGCGTCGTTGCCGCCGCCGGCGGCCGTGGGTACGACGATCGTGATGGTCTTGTCGGGATACGCCATTGCCACCGGGGCGGCGGCGGCCAGCACGGCGGCGACGGCTGGAGCGATCAAGCGCTTCATGGGTTTGTCTCCTTCTGGGGGTGGTCGAGAACACGCAGGGCGGGACGTCGACGCAGGGCAGGACTCGCTTCATGAGGCAATGATCGGCGTCGCCTTTGCAAAAGTGAATTGCATCTTTAAGATCAACTGATGTCCATAAAGCATCAATACGGAGCGTTGCCCCATGGCCATCAACTTCGACTTGAACGACCTGCTCGCCTTCCGGGCGGTGGCTGAGCTGAGCAACTTCCGCAAGGCCGCCGAGTCGGTGCACCTGTCGCAGCCGGCATTCAGCCGCCGCATCGACAAGCTCGAGCGGGCGCTGGGCGTGCTGCTGCTCGAACGGACCACGCGGCGTGTAACGCTGACCGCCGTTGGCCGGGACTTCGAACGCAAGGTGCGGGAACTGCTTGATGATCTCGACGCCACGCTGCTGGGCATCCGCGGCGTCGCGGCCACGCACATGGGCGAGGTGACGGTGGCCTGCGTACCGTCGACGGTGTACTACTACCTTTCGCAGGTGATACGCCGCTACCACGAGCGCAGCCCGAAGGTGCGCGTGAAGGTGCTCGACGCCGCCGCGAACGAGGTGCTGGCGGCGGTGGCACGCGGCGAGGCGGATTTCGGCCTCAACTTCATTGGCTCACAGGAGGGCGAGCTCGAGTTCAAGTCGCTCGTGGAAGAGCGCTTCGTGGCGGCGTGTCGGCGAGACCATCCAGTGGCAAGACTACGCCGCGTCAGTTGGGCCCAGCTCTGCGACTACGACTTCATCTCGGTGGGCCGCTCATCTGGAAACCGGGTTCTGCTGGACCAAGCGCTGGCGGGCGTCACGGGACGCCCACAGGCCATCTACGAGGCGCAGCACGTGACCACGACGCTTGGCTTGGTCGAGGCCGGACTGGGAGTCGCTGCCGTGCCGGCGATGGCGATGCCGGGATCCGACCATCCGCTACTCRTCAGCGTGCCGCTGGTCGATCCTGTGATCACTCGCAAGGTCGGGCTGATATGGCGCCGCGGACGATCGCTGTCACCGGCGGCGCAGCAGTTGTTTGACCTCTTTGGCCAAGTGAAGGCTGGGAGAAAGACTCGTCGGCCCGCATAGTTGATGGGGCGTGAAGTCGGGTTGAGCGTGCGATACGAATGGGTTTGTCGGAAGGATGGCGCTCAGACGAGAGCGGCAGCCCGTTTGCTGTTGCAGTAGCACGGTCAAGATAGTTGGGCTGCAGGCAACTCTCGGCCATGTCCAATCTTGCACGAACGGCTGGTTTCCGGTGTGCTGGACCTTCCGAAGCGGTGTCGCAGACCCGCCTCGCCCCCGGGGGATGGTCCCTCACCCGCCATGTCGGCGGGGCCGTTGGTGAGCGTCGCATCAGATTGGCACTTCCGCCTCATAGCGTCCGGGGTGCAGGTGCTTGCTGGATGCGAAACAGGTCTTGAACGTCGTCAGGATGTCGAGCGCTTGCTGCGACAGCGGAATCGCATGGGGAAGATCGGCCTTCATGCGCTCCTTGCC
>NZ_JBFUGN010000438.1:0-4939 GCF_056402895.1 Rhizobacter sp. P3_B12
CCCGGTGCGCGCGCCGACCGTGCCGCGCAAGCGACCGGGGCCGATGCACCGGCGGCGAAGCTGCTGGCCGAGGCGGCCGAGAAAATCACGTCGTTCCGCGAGGTCGCGGCCCAGGTGCACGGCGCATCGGATGGCGCGCGCACCGATGCCGCGCCGGCCAGCGCTGCGCTGCTGGCCGCTGGCCTGGCTGCCACGGCGCCGAGCGCGCCGGCGGAAGCCCCGACGGTCGTCCACCTGCCGACCCCGGTGGATGCGCCGGAATTCACGCAATCGCTGGGCGTGCAGGTCAGCGTGCTGGCCGCCGACGGCGTGCAGCAGGCCGAATTGCACCTGAACCCGGCCGAGATGGGGCCGATCTCGGTGCAGATCGCGATCGACGGCAGCCAGGCGCAGGTCGATTTCGGCGCCGACATGGCCAGCACCCGCCAGCTCATCGAGAGCGGGCTGCCGGAGCTGGCGTCCGCGCTGCGCGATGCCGGCTTCACGCTGACCGGCGGCGGCGTCTCGCAGCAGGCCCGCCAGGGCTCGCCGGACGGCGGCCAGGGCCGCGGCGAGGGCGGTTCGCGCTCGCGCAGCATCGGCGGCGTCGAGGCGGCGGAAGCGGCCGCCCCGCGCCGCAGCACCGCCCGCGTCTCGGCCGGTGGGCTCGATCTCTACGCGTAGCCCGGATGCCAATCCGGGTCGGCCGTGCCATGCGTTCCCGGATTGCCATCCGGGCTACGAACGACCGAACGGCCTCCTTTTCCCCCGCTTTTCGCGCTTTAGGATTTCCGCCCGTTTTCCATAATTTCCCCATTGCAACCCGTGAGTGCGGCGCCGTCGTGGCGCTGCCGAACGGGCTCCAACGAGGGAAATGTCCATGTCCACTGCCGTCGCCGACGCTCCTGCCGGTRCAGCCCCGAAGGGCAAGAAGAAGCTGATCATCATCGTGGCCGCCGTGCTCGCGCTGGTGCTGGGCGGTGGCGGCGCCGTCGTGGTGATGAAGAAGAAGGCCGCCGCGGCCGCCGCGGCCGCCGAGGAAGAAGACGGCGACGACGCCGGTGCCGCCGCGCCCGAGAAGCATGCCAAGGACGAGCACAAGACGGTCCCGACCTTCGTGCCGCTCGAGGTGTTCGTCGTCAACCTGGCCGACAAGGATGCCGAGCGCTTCGCGCAGATCGGCGTCACGCTCGAGGTCGACGACCCGAAGTTCGCCGAGCAGCTGAAGGTCTACATGCCGGCGATCCGCAGCGGCATCCTGATGGTGATGTCGCACAAGACCTCGCAGCAGCTGCTGGACGGCGACGGCAAGATCCAGCTCGCCAGGGACGTGATGCGCGAAGCGGTGCTGCCGCTGGGCATCGAGGTCGACGCCGACGACGCGGACGACGACGCGTCCAAGGGCAAGAAGGGCAAGAAGAAGCGCAAGGCCGCGGTGCACAACCCGGTCACGCACGTGCACTACTCCACCTTCATCATCCAGTGACGCCGCATCCGCTCGTCACCACCAGGCCCACCCCATGAACCAGCAGATCCTCTCGCAAGACGAAGTCGATGCGCTGTTGCAGGGCATCACCGGGGAAAGCCAGAAGCTGGAAGAGGAAGAGGTCCAGCACGGCAGCATCCGCAATTACGACATTGCCAGCCAGGAGCGGATCGTCCGTGGGCGCATGCCCACGATGGAGATCATCAACGAGCGCTTCGCGCGCAACATCCGCATCGGGCTGTTCAACTTCATCCGCAAGAGCCCGGAGATCTCGATCGGCGGCATCAAGGTGCAGAAGTACAGCGCCTTCCTGCGCGAGATCGTGGTGCCGACCAACTTCAACATCGTCTCGGTGCGCCCGCTGCGCGGCAGCGGCCTGGTGGTGTGCGACCCGACGCTGGTGTTCGCGGTGATCGATTCGCTGTTCGGCGGCGCGGGCAAGTTCCACACCCGCATCGAGGGCCGCGATTTCTCGCCGACCGAGCAGCGCATCATCACGCGCCTGGTCGACGTGGTGACCGAGGAATACAAGAAGGCCTGGCACGGCATCTACCCGCTCGAGCTGGAATACCAGCGCTCGGAGATGCAGCCGCAGTTCGCCAACATCGCGACGCCGAGCGAGATCGTCGTGGCCACCAGCTTCACGCTGGAGATCGGCGACACCACCGGCACCATCCATTTCTGCATCCCGTACTCGACGCTGGAGCCGATCCGCGACGTGCTGTATTCGACCATCCAGGGCGACAGCAACGAGCCGGACAAGCGCTGGGTCAACCTGCTGAAGCAGCAGATCCAGTCGGCCGAGGTCGAGCTGGTGGCCGAGCTCGCGCAGGCCCCGGCCACCGTGGAGCAACTGCTGTCGTTCAAGCCCGGCGATTTCATCGAGCTCGACCTGCAGGCCGGCATCCAGGCCAAGGTGTCGGGCGTGCCGGTGTTCGACTGCCACTACGGAACCTCCAACGGCAAGTACGCCTTGAAGATCGATCAACTGTTGACCGGCTCGTCGATGAGCTGGTTGGGGGAAAACAATGTCAGCTGACAACGCAGCGCCGTCCGAAGAGGACGCGATGGCCGCCGAGTGGGCCGCCGCACTCGCCGAGACCAAGCCCGAGACCGCCTCCGAGGTGCAGAACGCGGCCGAGCAGGTGTCGCCGGTGGCGTTCACGAACTTCGCGTCGGGCGCGGGGCCGTCGGCGCCGAACGACATCAACATGATCCTGGACATCCCGGTGCAGCTCACCGTGGAGCTGGGGCGCACGCGGATCCCGATCAAGCACATCCTGCAGCTGGCGCAGGGCTCGGTGGTCGAGCTCGACGCACTGGCCGGCGAGCCGATGGACGTGCTGGTCAACGGCTACCTGATCGCGCAGGGCGAGGTGGTGGTGGTGAACGACAAGTTCGGCATCCGGCTGACCGACATCGTGACGCCCAGCGAGCGCATGCGCCGCCTGAGCAAGGGTGCCTGAGCGATGTCGCCTGCGATCACGTCGTTCATGTGGTTCGTCGCGATCATCGCGATGATCCCGGTGGCCCTGTGGCTGCTCAAGCGCACACCGATGGGCGGTGCCGGCGGGCTGGGGGTGATGCGCAGCGTGGCTGCGCTGCCGCTGTCGTCGAACCAGCGCCTGGTCACCGTCGAGGTGGGGCAGGGCGAGCAGCGGCGCTGGCTGGTGCTGGGCGTCACGCCGCAGAGCATCACCGTGCTGCACAACATGGCGCCGCAGGCCGAAGCGGCACCGCCGCAGATGCCGGCCGTGCATCCCGCTTTCGCGCAGATTCTTTCTCGCCTGCGCCGTGACCAGGGGTCGACCGGTGAACGCTGATCGTTTCTTTTCTTTGGCCCTCGTGCGCCGCATCGGCACGATCGCTGCCTTGACGGTGTTGTCGGCCGTTCCTGCAGCGGCTTTAGCGCAGGCTGCGCCGGGCGGTGGTGCCGCGCTGCCGCTGCTGGTGGGGCAGGGGGCGGGCGGTACCAGCTACTCGGTGCCGATCCAGACGCTGCTGTTCTTCACCGCGCTGTCGTTCCTGCCGGCGGTGCTGCTGATGATGACGGGCTTCACCCGCATCGTGATCGTGCTGAGCCTGCTGCGCCAGGCGATGGGCACGCAATCGGCGCCGCCGAACCAGGTGATCGTCGGGCTGAGCCTGTTCCTGACCTTCTTCGTGATGAGCCCGACGCTGGACAAGGTCTACGCCGATGCCTACCAGCCGTATTCGGAGAACAAGATCGCCTTCGACGAGGCGCTGAAGCGCGGCGAGGTGCCGATGCGCGCCTTCATGCTGAAGCAGACGCGCCAGGCCGACCTGATGCTGTTCTCGAAGCTCGCGAAGGTGGATGCCGCGGTGAAGGCCGCCGACGTGCCGTTCAAGGTGCTGGTGCCGGCCTTCGTGACGAGCGAGTTGAAGAGCGCGTTCCAGATCGGCTTCCTGATCTTCATCCCGTTCCTGGTGATCGACATGATCGTCGCGAGCGTGCTGATGAGCCTGGGGATGATGATGCTGAGCCCGGTGCTGGTGGCGCTGCCGTTCAAGCTGATGCTGTTCGTGCTGGCCGATGGCTGGAACCTGTTGCTGGGCTCGCTGGCCGCCAGCTTCTCGACCTGAACTCACTGAAGAGATTCCGATGGATTCCCAACAAGTCTTCACGCTGGGCCAGCAGGGCCTGTACCTGCTGCTGATGGTGTCGGCGCCGGTGCTGCTGGTGGTGCTGGGCGTGGGCCTGCTGGTCAGCATCTTCCAGGCGGCCACGCAGATCCACGAGCAGACGCTGTCGTTCGTGCCGAAGATCGTCGCGGCGGTGGCGGTGCTGATGTTCGCCGGGCCGTGGATGCTGACCACGCTGGTCGAGTACGTGCAGCGCACGCTGACCGCGATCCCGACGGTGGTGGGCTGACGCCACAAGCCGTTCGCCCTGGGCAATCATGCTCACCTTCACCGACGCCCAACTCGCCGCCTGGCTGACCCCGCTGCTGTGGCCGTTCATCCGCGTGCTGGCGCTGTTCAGCAGCGCGCCGCTGCTGTCGCAGAAGAACGTGCCGGTGCGGGTGCGGGTCGGCCTGGCGTTCCTGATCACGATCAGCGCGCAGGCCTCGCTGCCGGCGATGCCGGTGATCCCGCTCGATTCGCCGATGCTCTACGCGGTGGTGCTGCAGCAGGTGCTGATCGGCATCACGCTGGGCTTCTCGGCGCGCATCGTGTTCGCCGCGATCGAGTTCGCCGGCGAGCTGGTCGGGTTGCAGATGGGGCTGAACTTCGCCGGCTTCTTCGACCCGATGAGCGGTGCCGAGGGCAACGCGGTGGGCCGCTTCTTCGGCATCATCGTCGGCTGGCTGTTCATCATCATCAACGGCCACCTGCTGATGATCGCGGCGATGGTGCAGAGCTTCCAGGCCTTTCCTGTCAGCGCCGAGCCGTTCAGCTTCCTGCGGGTGCTGCAGCCGCAGTTGTGGGGTGCCGAGGTCTTCAAGCTCGGGC
>NZ_JBFUGN010000439.1:0-4937 GCF_056402895.1 Rhizobacter sp. P3_B12
GTAGCGGCACCCCGGCACCCTCCGGCCGCACCCCTGCGCCACGCCACCTTCTTGCCAGGCCCACCGATGTCAGAAGTCTCGTCTCCCCGCCAGCGGGTGTGCATCCTCGGCTCCACCGGCAGCGTCGGCAGCAGCACGCTCGACGTGCTGGCGCGCCATCCCGGGCGCTTCGAGGTGTTCGCGCTGTCGGCGCACAGCCGCAGCGACGAACTGCTCGCGCAGTGCCTGCAATGGAAGCCCCGCTTCGCGGTGATGACGGATCCGGCGCACGCGAAGCGCCTGCGCGCCGCGTTGCGCGAGGCCGGCGCCGCCACCGAAGTGCTCGAAGGAGAGGCCGCGCTGGACCAGGTCGCCGCCCACCCCGAGGTCGACAGCGTGATGGCCGCGATCGTCGGTGCCGCCGGGCTGCCGTCGTGCCTGGCCGCGGCGCGCGCCGGCAAGCGGCTGCTGCTGGCCAACAAGGAGGCGCTGGTCGTCGGCGGGGCGTTCTTCATGGACGCGGTGCGCACCGGCGGCGCCACCTTGCTGCCGGTCGACAGCGAGCATTCGGCGATCTTCCAGTGCCTGCCCGAAGACCGCAGCACCTGGCCGCAGCGCATCGACCACCTGCTGCTCACCGCCTCGGGCGGGCCGTTCCGCCGCCGCGACCCGGCCACGTTGCACAGCGTGACGCCCGACGAGGCCTGCGCGCACCCCAACTGGGTGATGGGCCGCAAGATCTCGGTCGACTCGGCGACGATGATGAACAAGGCGCTCGAGGTCATCGAGGCGCGCTGGCTGTTCGACCTGGCGCCGCAGCAGATCCGCGTCGTGCTGCACCCGCAGAGCGTGATCCATTCGATGGTGGTGCTGCGCGACAACTCGGTGCTGGCCCAGCTCGGTACGCCCGACATGCGCGTGCCGATCGCCTACAGCCTGTCGTTCCCCGAGCGCATCGAGTCGGGCGCCTCGCAGCTCGATTTCCTGCAGATGTCGGCGCTGAGCTTCGAGGAGGCCGACTTCGTGCGCTACCCGGGCCTGAAACTCGCTTGGGACACGCTGCGCGGGCCCGAGGGCAGCACCGCGATCCTCAACGCCGCCAACGAGATTGGTGTCGCTTCATTTCTGGCAGGAACCATCCGCTTCGATCAGATTCACAGCGTCAATGTCAGCACCCTCGACGCCATGACCCCCGAACGCGACGCCTGCCGCTCGCTCGACGGGTTGATCGCGCTCGACGAGCAGGCGCGGCGCGTCGCCCGGGCCCGCGTGGCGGAGATGCGCGCATGAACGCCGCGTCTATCATCGGCTTCGTCGTGACGCTCGGGATCCTGATCGTCATCCACGAGTACGGCCACTACAGCGTGGCGCGCGCCTGCGGCGTCAAGGTGCTGCGCTTCTCGATCGGCTTCGGCCGCGTGCTGTGGCGCCACCAGCGCACGCCCGACAGCACCGAATTCGTGCTGTCGGTGCTGCCGCTGGGCGGCTACGTGAAGATGCTCGACGAGCGCGAAGGCCCGGTGGCGCCGGGCGAGCAGTCGCAGGCCTTCAACCGCAAGCCGCTGTGGCAGCGCGCCGCGGTGGTCGCGGCCGGGCCGATCGCCAACCTGCTGCTGGCCGTGCTGTTCTATTCGGCGGCGCACTGGGTCGGCGTGGACGAACCCCGGGCCGTGCTCGCGACGCCGCCGGTCGGCAGCCTCGCCGAGCGCGCCGGGCTGCATGCCGGCGACACCGTGTCGGCCATCTCGCGCGACGGCAGCGAGTGGGACGACGTGCAGTCGATGAACGACCTGAGCTGGCAGCTCACGCAGGCCCTGCTGCGCACCGAGAAGCTGCAGCTGATGGTGGCCGATGCACGCGGGCACGGCTCGCGCGCGGTGACGCTGGACGTCGACACGCTGGACACCTACGACGTGACGCCGCAGACGCTGGACCGCATCGGCGTCAGCGCGCTGAGCGCCGCGGTGCTCGGGCCGTTGACGCCGGGCGGCGCCGGCGACACGGCCGGCCTGCGCCGCGGCGACCGCGTGCTCGACATCGATGGCGTGCCGGTGCCCGACGCCAACCGCATGCTGCAGCTGATCCGCGCCAATGGCGCCGACGGCGAATCGAAGGCCGTGCCGTGGCGGGTGCAGCGCGGCACCCAGGTGCTCACGCTGAGCGTGCGCCCGGCGGTCGCGGTGGATGGCGGGCGCCGCGTCGGCCGCATCGAGGCCGGCATCGCCGCGTCCTACGAGATGGTGACGGTCCGCTACGGACTGTGGGGCGGCATGACGCAGGCGGTGCAGCGCACCTGGGATTCGTCGGTGCTGACGATCAGGATGCTCGGCCGCATGCTGGTCGGCCAGGCCTCGCTGAAGAACCTGAGCGGCCCCATCACGATCGCCGACTACGCCGGCAAGTCGATCCAGCTCGGCCCGGTCTATTTCCTGATGTTCATCGCCGCGGTCAGCGTGAGCCTCGGCGTGCTGAACCTGCTGCCGCTACCGATCCTCGACGGGGGACACCTGATGTATTATCTTTTCGAAGCGGTGACGGGGCAGCCTCTCTCGGACGTGTGGCTTGAGCGGCTGCAGCGGGGCGGGGTGGCGATCATGCTCTTGATGATGTCRCTCGCTCTCTACAACGATGTGGCCCGGCAGTTGGGCCTGCACTGATCACCGAATGCGCAATCCCCTCGTTCTGCAGTTCCTCCCCGTCCACCCCCGTTCCCTGCGTCCCACCGTCCTCAGCATCGCGCTGGCGGCGGCATTGCATGCAGGATCGGCCTGGGCGGTCACCCCCTTCGAGTTGAAAGACATCCGCGTCGAGGGCCTGCAACGGTCGGATGCCGGCACGGTGTTCGCCTCGCTGCCGTTTCGCATCGGCGACACCTACAACGACGAGAAGGGCGCGGCGGCGCTGCGCGCGCTGTTCGCCACCGGCCTGTTCAAGGACGTGCGCATCGAGATCGACGGCAACGTCGTCGTCGTGATCGTCGAGGAGCGCTCGGTCATCGCGAACATCGACTTCGTCGGCCTGCGCGAGTTCGACAAGGACACGCTGACCAAGTCGCTGAAGGATTTCGGCATCGGCGAGGGCCTGCCCTTCGACAAGGCGCTGGCCGACCGCGCCGAGCAGGAGCTCAAGCGCCAGTACCTGACGCGCAGCCTGTACGGCGCCGAGGTCGTGACCACCGTCACCCCGCAGGAACGCAACCGCGTCAACGTGACCTTCACGATCACCGAAGGCTCGGCCGCGCGCATCAGCGAGATCCGCATCCTCGGCAGCCATGCATTCTCCGAAAGCACGCTGCTCGGCCTGTTCGACCTGAACGACGGCGGCTGGCTGAGCTGGTACACCAAGGCCGACCGCTACTCGCGCGCCAAGCTGACGGCCGACCTGGAGACGCTGCGCTCGTACTACCTGAACCGCGGCTACCTGGAGTTCCAGGTCGAGTCGACCCAGGTCGCGATCTCGGCCGACAAGCAGGACATCACGATCACCGTCAACATCAAGGAGGGCCAGCCCTACACGGTGACGGCGGTCAAGCTCGAGGGCGAGTACCTCGGCAAGGAAGAAGACTTCAAGACGCTCGTCAAGGTGAAGCCGGGCGAGGCCTACCGCGCCGAGTCGGTGGCCGAGACGACCAAGGCCTTCACCGAGCGCTTCGGCAGCTTCGGCTACGCCTTCGCCCGCGTCGAGCCGCGCACCGACATCGACCGCGCGACCGGCCAGGTCGTGCTGACGCTGGTGGGCGATCCGCAGCGCCGCGTGTACGTGCGCCGCGTCAACGTCGCCGGCAACAGCCGCACCCGCGACGAGGTGGTGCGCCGCGAGTTCCGGCAGTTCGAATCGTCGTGGTACGACGGGCGCCGCATCAAGCTGTCGCGCGACCGGGTGGACCGGCTGGGCTACTTCAGCGAGGTCAACGTCGAGACGAACGAGGTGCCCGGTTCGCAGGACCAGGTCGACCTGACGCTGACGGTGAAGGAAAAGCCGACCGGCAACCTGATCGTCGGCGCCGGCTTCTCGAGCGCCGACCGGCTGGCGCTGAACGCCTCGATCCGGCAGGACAACGTGTTCGGCTCGGGCAACTACCTCGGCATCGAGCTGAACACCAGCCGCTCGAGCCGCACGCTCGACCTGAGCGCGGTCGACCCGTACTTCACGATCGACGGCATCTCGCGCGCGGTCGACCTGTACTACCGCACCGTCAAGCCGCTGAACAGCCAGGGCGAGGACTACCAGCTGGTGACGCCGGGCGCGTCGATCCGCTTCGGCGTGCCGTTCAGCGAATACGACACGGTGTTCTTCGGCATCGGCATCGAGCGCACCGAGATCCGCGGCGCGAGTTCGCTGCCGAACAACTACTTCCTGTACCGCCTGCGCTATGGCGATGCGAGCACCTCGGTGCCGCTGACGATCGGCTGGTCGCGCGACCTGCGCGACAGCGCGCTGGTRCCCAACGACGGCAGCTTCAAGCGCGTCAACATCGAGTGGGGGGCGGCCGGCGACACGCGCTACGTCCGCAGCAACCTGCAGTACCAGCAGTACATCCCGATCACGAAGAAGTACACCCTGGCGTTCAACTCCGAGCTCGGCTGGGGCCGGGGCCTGAACGGCCAGCGCTACCCGATCTTCAAGAACTTCTACGGCGGCGGTCTCGGCACGGTGCGCGCGTTCGACCAGGGCTCGCTCGGGCCGGTCGACGTGGTCGGCTCGTACAGCGGCGGCCCGAAGCGGCTGAACATCAACAGCGAGCTGTACCTGCCGGTGCYGGGCTCGGGCAACGACCGCACGCTGCGCATCTTCGGCTACGTCGATGCCGGCAACGTGTGGGGCGAGAACGAGACGCCCACGTGGGAGAGCATGCGGGCGTCGGCCGGCATCGGGCTGAGCTGGGTGTCGCCGGTGGGCCCGCTGAAGCTCAGCTACGGCGAACCCATCCGCTACAAGTCAACAGATAGAATTCAACG
>NZ_JBFUGN010000440.1:0-4933 GCF_056402895.1 Rhizobacter sp. P3_B12
GCGTGAAGCCCGGCGACATCATCGAGCTGCGCGCCGGCACCTACGACGGCGCGGTGATCCGCAACCCCGGCACCGCCGAGGCGTGGATCACGCTGCGCGCGTACGCGAAGGAGCGTGCGGTGATCCAGGGCACGGGGCGCGGGCCGTCGATCTACTTCTACCACCGCACCTGCGACGAAGAGGCGCCGAAGGGCACGGTGTGCCAGGCGATGTACTGGCAGGTGCAGGGGCTGGAGGTGCGCGGCAGCGCCGACGGGCAGGAGGAGGGCTATGCGATCAAGATCGACACGCCGCATGTGCGGCTGCTCGACAACGACCTGTGCTGCTCGCGGGTCGATGTGGTGAAGCTGGTGCGCACCGCGGACGACGTCGAGATCCTGCACAACCGCATCCACCATCCGAACGCGAAGATCGGCGACAACGCGCAGGGCATCGACATCGTCGGTGCGGACCGCACGCGGGTGGCCTTCAACCACGTGCACGACATCCCGTCGATCGGCCTCTATGCGAAGGGCAACTCGCGCAACACGGTGTTCGAATTCAACCGTGTCGAGCGGACCTGGTCGAACGCGATCATGCTGGGGCAGGAGACCGACGACGACCGGCTGGTCGACGGGCCGTACGAGACCTACGACGGCGTGATCCGCGACAACGTGATCAGCGAGGTGGGCTGGGCCTGCCTCGCGACCTCGTCGTCATGGCGGCCGCGCATCCACAACAACACCTGCTGGAACACCGGGCTGCTGACGCACGGGTCGGTGCTGGTGTCGAACGAGTCGGAGATCCACCAGGGCGGCACCGAGGTGTCGATCACCAACAACCTGATCGTCGGYGGCGCGAAGCTGCCGTTCATCCGCATCACCTCGGAGGCGATGAGCGACGCGCGCACGCTGGTGATCGACCGCAACGTGTATGCGATGCGCACCGGGGCGCCGGGGGTGTTCAGCTGGGAAGACAAGCGGGTCGTGAAGGTCGGGCTGGAGCGCTGGCGCGAGGCGACCGGGCTGGACCGGCACAGCGTGGTGCTGCCGTCGGCGGAGGGGCTGTTCGTCGAGGGGGTGTCGCTGCAGCCGAAGGCGGGCGGGGCGGCGTGGGATCAGCGGCTGGTGGCGGAGCCTGCGCTGGCGGGGTGTCCACCGAGGCCGGTGGTGGGGGCGAGGGCGGCGTGTCCGGTGGAGGCCGTGGGGCCGCGGCCGTGACTTCGCGTGATGAGGTTCAGGCCGGAGGTGGCACCGTCTTGACCACATGCCCCAGTATCAGCCGCTCGTTCAAGTTCGTCGTGAAGCTCCAGGCCGACTGAAGCCCATCGAGAAGGGAGAGTCGTGCCGCGTTCGCTTCATGTTCGATTTCTTCGGCCAGGCGGCAGGAGTCAGGTCCGAAATCCATGTTGATGCGAACCGTTTTGCACCAGGACGACAGCGCTGATCTTTCGTTGTCGGCGCTGGCTTGAAAAACATAGGTGCCTCCGATGAACTCGACAATGATGGTGTAGAGGCTCATCGTTCGGGCTTCATGGATTGCCGCAGCAGGAGGCGTTGTCGTCTTCATTGAAGGGGTCGATTGAGTGGGTGGATCGATCCGCGCCATCACACCCTCTCAACTGCCAAGGACGACTGCTTCGACGACGCGGCCGGTGGATTACACGTGAAGCACAAGGCTGTGCCAAGAGGGTCCTGTCACAGACAACGTTTGCGAGTACGTCTGTACCTGCTGTCGTTGATGGACTTGTCGTGGGCCGCCTGCTGTTTCAGGTCACAGGAAGGGCTTGAATCCGCAGTGGCGGCAATGGAGGAGCATGGTGGCGCCACCATCGAATGTCAGCGTTCCACTGCGCAGTTGATGGATGCTCCAGTGTGCTGAGCTGCCATCCACGAACGTGATCGTTCCCGTCGCATGACAGGGCGACCAATCCAGCGTGTGATGCGCGTCGTTCGCGTCGGCCTGCTTCGAGCGAGCGAGGAAGCGACGGACCTGCCGCTCGCCCAGCTTGAACGAGGCGCAGTCRACAGCCGGGTCGGTCTCTGTCGATGCCTTGACCGCATTCGCTTCCACGGTGACCGACTTGATCCTGGGCAAGTGGATCGGACACAGCGGCGGTTCGAATTCGGATCCCGCGGTGCAGCCGTTGCCGCCGGCCTGAACGGCGGCGCTGAATGCGAGAAGAAGTGACGCGATGCAGTGTTTCACCATCGTGCGGTACTGGCTTCGGTTGGGTTCTTGCGAGAGACAGTTGGATGGCGGAACACCTCTGAGAGCGGGATGTTCAGTGTGTTCGACAGTTCCTGAATCAACCATTGCAAGGCGGCATTCTGCGCTGGCGTGACCGGCTCGTAGGTCTTGAGCGCATCGGGCGTGCTTCCTCCGCGTGGCAAGGCTTCGCCGACAAGTTCGATGCCAATGGCATCGGCATTCGACGGATATCGATTGGGAACCGACTTGAGCTGTTCTCTTGCATTCTCTTGCGATGGGTTGAAGCTGTTGTTGAGCCGCTGTTCCGCAGTTGAGCAGCGTGCCTCCAGCATGCACCGGCTCCTCAGCTTGCCCGTGTGCCAGGTTTGCTTGCGCAACGAGGCGGTCTGGTAGAGGGTTCCGTCCTTGTCGATCAGGAAGTGGGCGCCGTTTGCGGATTGGCGTTGGTAGCTCTCCAGTGCGGACTGAGCGCTGCCTCCGCCGGTCTGGTGCACGATGAGCCCTCTGATGATCAACATCGGCGCTCGCTCGATGGCAGGGCGTATGGCCCTCACGATGCGACCGTCCACGACCAAGCCCTGGACATCGATGTTCAGCATATTTCTCCTCGGTCAGACGAGGCGTGCCATGAATGGCACGTGTGGTCGAACCCGCGTCGCTCCGGTTCATGTCGGAGCAAGCGCGGACGCTGTACTTCAGGGGGAAGGCGCGAGGGAGTTGCGCCGGGGAGCGTTGGATGCCGTGTGGCGAGCGCTCGTCTCCGGATGCACCTGATGAGGTGCCATGGAGAGCGGCGATTTGACTGCCAAGAGGAGGCTGCGTCAATACGGGAGTGTCACGTACGATCCGGCGCCACACTCTCCTGAATCAACGATGAACACCCGCTGGCCCTTGCTCTGGATCGCTGCGGCCTATGCCGGCTTGAGCCTGATCACGTTCGTCGTCTATGCGATCGACAAATCCGCAGCGCGCCGCAGGGGGCCGCGCACACCCGAGCGCACGCTGCACCTGCTGTCGCTCGCCGGCGGCTGGCCGGGTGCGCTGCTCGCGCAGCGGTGGTTGCGCCACAAGTCCGCCAAGGCATCGTTCCGGCGCGTGTTCTGGGTCACGGTCGCCGTCAACCTGCTGGGCTTCGCGATGCTGTCGACCAGCTGGCGCTGATCAGTGCGAGTCAGTCGCTCGAAGATGCAGACTTCGCAGAAGACTGCAGCTTCTCCCCGCCGCGCTTCATCACCTCGCCGGTCTTCTCGACCCCCTTGCGCACCACTGCGCCGGTCTTCTCCGCGCCCTTCTGGATCGCCGCCCCGGTGACCTCGGCCGCGTGCTTCACAGCGCTGCCGGTCTTCGTCGCCGCGGTCGACGCCGCATGACCGACGGCCGAGGCCGCGCGGTCGATCTTCGACGGCTCCTCGTCGGCCCGGGCCGTGCCCGCGGCACCGGCGATGAGACCCGCCATCAACAACGTGGTGCGCAAGATGTGCTTCATGTCGTTGCTCCTCAGCCGATCACTTCCGGCCACTCGGTATGGAACATCGTCCCCTCCGGCTTGTCGATGCGCTCGTACGTGTGCGCACCGAAGAAGTCGCGCTGCGCCTGCAGCAGGTTGGCCGACAGCCGCTCCGAGCGGTAGCTGTCGTAGTAGCCCAGCGACGCGCTGAACGCCGGCACCGGGATGCCGTTCGTCACCGCCAGCGCCACCGTCTCGCGCCAGTTCTGCTGCGTGCGGTTCAGCAGGTCCTTGAAGAACGGGTCCAGCATCAGGTTCGTCAGCTGCGGGTTGCTGCGGTACGCGTCGGTGATGCGGTTCAGGAAGCGCGCGCGGATGATGCAGCCGCCGCGCCAGATCGCGGCGATGCGGCCGAGGTCGAGCCCCCAGCCCTTCTTCTCGCCCATCGTCTTCATCAGGTCCAGGCCCTGCGCGTAGCTGATCACCTTCGACGCATACAGCGCGTCGTGCACCTTGGCCACCAGCTGCGCCTTCACCGGCGACAGGTCGACCTTCGGCCCCTGCAGCTGCTTGCTGGCCGCCACGCGCTGCTTCTTCTGCGACGACAACACGCGCGCCTCGACCGCCGCATTGATCGTGCTGATCACCACCGCGTTCTCGGCCGCGTTCAGCAGCGTCCACTGGCCGGTGCCCTTCTGGCCGGCCTTGTCGAGGATCAGCTCGACGATCGGCTTGCCGGTCTCGGCATCCACCTGCTCCAGCGCCTTGCCGGTGATCTGGATCAGGTAGCTCTGCAGCTCGCCCTCGTTCCACTGGTTGAAGATCGCCGCCATCTCCTGCGTCGTGAAACCCGCCGCCTTGAACAGGCTGTAGGCCTCGCAGATCAGCTGCATGTCGCCGTACTCGATCCCGTTGTGGATCATCTTCACGTAGTGGCCGGCACCGCCCGGGCCGATGTGGATCACGCACGGCTCGCCGTCGACCTTGGCCGAGATCGCCTCGAAGATCGGCTGCATCACCTCCCAGGTCGAGGCCGGCCCGCCCGGCATGATCGACGGGCCCTTGCGCGCGCCTTCTTCACCGCCCGAGACGCCGGCGCCGATGAAGCGCAGGCCCTTGCTGGCGAGGTAGGCATCACGACGCTCGGTGTCGGTGTAGAGGCTGTTGCCGCCGTCGATCACGATGTCGCCGGGTGACAGCAGCGGGATCAGCTGCTCGATCACCGCATCGACCGGCGCGCCGGCCTTGACCATGATCTGGATCTTGCGCGGGGTGGCCAGGCTCTCGACGAAAGCC
>NZ_JBFUGN010000441.1:0-4929 GCF_056402895.1 Rhizobacter sp. P3_B12
TGGCGGAAGCTGACGCTGCCGCCCAGGCCAGCCGGCCCGGCACGCTGGCACCGGCCATGGCACGCCCGGGCGGCCGGCGCACGCCGCAGCCGCTGCGCTGGCGGCTGGTCGAGCTGCTGTCGTCCTACCTGCCGCTGGTGCTGATGGGCGTGCTCGCGATGGGCACCTGGTGGCTCGTCAAGAACACGCCGCTGTCCGACGACCCGCGCATCGCCGCGCCGCTGCGCCACGTGCCCGACTACGAGATGCGCCACTTCGCGCTGCAGCGCTTCACGCCGCAGGGCCAGCTGCGCGCGCAGATCGAGGGCGACGTGCTGCGCCACTACCCCGACACCGACACCGTCGAGATCGACAACGTGCGGCTGCGTGCCGTCGGCACCGACGGCCGCGTGCTGCACGCCACCGCGCGCCAGGCCATCGCGAACGGCGACGCCACCGAGGTGCAGCTGGTCGGCCAGGCCGAGATCATCCGCGACGGCATCGACGGCGGCCCGCCGATCAGCTTCCGCAGCGAGTTCCTGCAGGCCTTCATCGACACCGAGCGCATCAAGTCGCACCTGCCGGTCACCATGACGCAGGGCGGCACCGAGCTGCGCGCCGACAGCATGGAATACAGCCACCTCGACCGGGTGATCAAGTTCGGCGGACGCATGCGGGCCGTCTTCAGCCCCCGGGAATCCAAATGAGCGGCGATCGCCTCGTCTTCATCACCGGCGCCTCCAGCGGCATCGGCCAGGCGCTTGCATGGCGCTTCCACCAGGCCGGCTACCGGCTGGCGCTGGTCGCGCGGCGCACCGACGAGGTCCGCAAGTGGGCCGACGCGCAACGCCTCGACGCGTCGCGTTTCGCGGTGTACGCCGCCGACGTGCGGGACATCGACGCGATCACCGCGGCCGGGCGGGCCTGCATCGCCGCCCAGGGCCTGCCCGACGTGGTGATCGCGAACGCCGGCATCAGCGTCGGCATCGACACCGCGGTGTTCGACGACCTGGCGGTGATGCGCGCGACCTACGAAACCAACAACCTCGGGATGGCGGCCACCTTCCAGCCGTTCATCACCGCGATGCGGGCGCGGCGCAGCGGTGCGCTGGTCGGCATCGCGAGCGTGGCCGGCATCCGCGGGCTGCCGGGCCACGGCGCGTACTGCTCGAGCAAGGCGGCGGTGATCGCCTACTGCGAGAGCCTGCGCGGCGAACTGCGGCCCGACGGCGTCAAGGTCGTCACGCTGGGCCCGGGCTACATCGACACGCCGCTGACACGCGAGAACCGCTACGGCATGCCGTTCCTGATGCAGCCCGAGGTGTTCGCCGACCGGGCCTTCCGCGCGATCGAGGCCGGCGTCACCTACCGGGTGATCCCGTGGCAGATGGGCGTCGTCGCGAAGCTGCTGCGCGCGCTGCCGAACTGGGTCTACGACCTGGCGCTGGCCGGGCGTCCGCGCAAGAAGCGCCAGGGCGAGTGACGGCGGCGGGCATCGTCGCGGCGGGTTCACCCCGTTCGGCGGGGTCGTGCGTATCAGTCTTCACCTGAACTTTCATGTGAGACGCCCGATGCGCCGCTTTGTGCCTGTGTTGACCCTGTCCCTCGTCGTGAGCACCCTGGCCGCCTGCGGGCGCGGGGCGCCGATGGAGTCCGAGAGTGCCGTGCTGGCGGGGGTCCCGCCGGCGGCGGCGCCCGCGGCCGCGTTCGCCAAGCGGAGCCGCGCTCCCGAGCAGGCGCAGGCCGAGCGGGCCGCCGCCGATACCGCCTCTGAAGCCCGCCGCTACGTGGCCGTGCGCCACACGCTGCAGATCTTCACCGCGGCCGACGGCGTCGAGGTCGCGTGGCGCGATGCCACCGACGCCTGCGCCGCCGCCGGCTGCGAGGTGCTGAACGCCGCGCTCGAGCGCAACGACGAGCGCCGCCCCGCCACCGCGACGCTCGAGGCGCGCGTGCCGCCGCAGCAGCTCGAGGCCTTCCTCGCGCGGATCAGCCGCCTGGGCCGCACCGGCCTGAACGCGCGCACCGCCGAGGACAAGACCGACACCGTGCTCGACACCGAGGCGCGCCTGAAGAACCAGACCGCGTTCCGCGACCACCTGCGCGTGCTGATGGCGACGCCCGGTGCGAAGCTGAAGGACCTGATCGAGGTCGAGCGCGAGCTGGTGCAGGTGCAGAGCGAACTCGACAGCCTGGCGTCGCAGCGCAAGGTGCTGGCCAACGAGACCGAGAAGGTGCACGTGTCGATCAGCTTCCGGGCCCAGCCCTCGGTCATCGAGACCGGCATGTGGCGGCCGGTCACCGATGCGCTGCGCGGCGCCGGCCATGTCATCGCGTCGAGCATCGGGGTGCTGATCACCGCGGTGGTCGGCCTGCTGCCGTGGGGGATCGCGCTGGTGCTGGCGGGCTGGGGCGTGCGCGCCGCGTGGCGCCGCCGCCGGCGCGCCCGCTGAGCGCGGACTGTTGCGGAGGGCGCGCCGCAGTGGCACTCCTATACTGCGCGCCTCCCCTCCGTTGCGATCCTCCCGATGAACCTCTCGTGCTGGCGCCGGTGGGCGCCTGCGGCCTGTGCCTTCGCGCTGCAGGCCTTCACTGCCGAAGCCCCGGCCCAGGACGCCGCCGCGCCGATGCCGCACCCGCGCGCGTCCAGGCTGCTCGCCGACGACCCGCCGCTGGTCATCGACGGCCGCCTCGACGACGCCGGCTGGCGCCATGCCCCGGTGCACGACGCCTTCGTGCAATTTCTGCCGGTCGACCGGCTGCCGGCGCCGCTGCGCACCACGGTGCAGGTGCTGGTCGACGAGCACGCGATCACGTTCGGCATCCGGGCCTGGGACCCGCAGCCCGAGCTGATCCGCGCCCCGCTGCTGCGCCGCGACCAGGTGCGGCGCGACCAGGATTTCGTCGCGGTGATGCTCGACCCGGCCGGCACGCGCCGCTCGGCGCAGTTCGTGCGCGTCAACGCGGCCGGTGTGGTGGCCGACGGCATGTACATCGCCGAGACCGACACCGAGGATTTCGCACCCGATTTCGAGGTGGATGCCGCGGTGCACCGTGAAGTCGACGGCTACAGCGTCGAGATCCGCATGCCGTTGCTCGGGCTGCGCTACCCGTACGAGGGCGGCGCGCCGTGGCGGATGATGGTGGCCCGCAGCGTGCCGCGCGAGGCCAGCATGCTGCTGCTCAGTGCGCCGCTGACCAAGGACGCGCTGAACTTCATCGCCGAACTGCAGCCGGTCGATGGGCTGGAGGACGTGACCGAGCGGGTGCGCGAGCGCTCGTTCCTGACGGTGCGCCCCGAGCTGACGATGCGTTCGACGCGCGGCAGCGAGCCGGCCGACCGCACTTCCGTCGGCGCCGAGATCAAGTGGCGCCCGCGCGCCGACTGGGTGTTCGATGCGACGCTGAACCCCGATTTCTCGCAGGTCGAGCTGGACGTGCCGCAGCTGGCCGGCAACACCCGCTTCGCGTTGAGCGTCGAGGAGAAGCGGCCGTTCTTCCTCGAAAGCACCGATGTGCTGGACCTGCCGCTCGGCTCGTTCTACTCGCGCTCGGTGACCGATCCGCGCTGGGGGCTGCGCGCCACCTGGCGCGGTGCCGAGGCCGACGCGACCGGGCTCAGCCTGAACGACGACGGCGGCGGCCTGGTGCTGCGGCCGGGCGCCTACGGCACCGGCGTCGCGCTGCAGGACCAGCGTTCGCAGGCCACGCTGCTGCGCGGGCGGGTGCACGGCGAGGCGCTGAGCGCGGGCGGGCTGGTCTCGGTGCGCCGCTACGAGGCCGCGCGCGAGAACCGCGTCGCCGGTGTCGACCTGGCGTGGCGCCGCACCCCGGAGGAACAGCTGCGCCTGCGCGCGCTCGGGTCGCAGACGACCGCGCTGTTCGACGCCGACGGTGCGCCATCGGGCGGTGCGCGCGAAGACGGCCGCTACCTGTGGGCTTCATGGGCGCGCCGCGTGCCGGGCTGGAACCTCACGGCCGAAGCCGCCGAGATCAGCCCGCGCTTTCGCAACGACAACGGCTTCGTCGAGCAGGCCGGCGTGCGCTCGCTGCAGGCCGAGGCGATCCGGCGCTTCGGCGAGCTCGCGCTGCCGGGCATCGATTTCTACGAGTTCGAGGCCTACCTGTGGGCGCAGCAGCGCACGGCGCTCGCCGACCCGCGCGAGGGCATTGCCGACGGCGAGCTGGTGTCCCGGCGCATCCACCCCGGGCTGTGGTGGTCGGCGGCGTACAACACCGAGGCGTCGATCGAGTGGCGCGCCCACGCCGAGCGCGTGAAACCGGTGTCGGCCGGCGGGCAGGCGCACCGCACGGACGCGCTGGCGCTGACCTACGGCGTGAACCCGGCGCCGTGGTTCACCCGCTTCACGGCCGAACTGGAATGGGGGCAGCGCATCGATGTCGAGGCCGATCGCGTCGGCCGCGGTGCGGTCTGGCTGCTCGAAGCCAAGCTGCGCGGCAGCCTGCCCAACGGGTGGGGGGTCGAATCGGAGCAGCGCGCCGAGCAGGGCTTCGTGCGCGGGCCCGACGGCCGCCGCGCGCTGACCGACACCGCGCTGCAGTGGCTGGCCGTGCTGCACCTCGATGCACGCGATTCGGTGCGGGCGGTCTGGCAGCGCCATCGCATCGACCGTGTCGCCGACGATGCCGCCGGGCTGGCGGCCGCGCGCGAGCGCGACACCGTGGGGTCGCTGGTGGCCCAGCACCGCATCGGGCTGGGCCGGGTCTTCAGCGTCGGCCTGAGCCGCCAACGCCCGGGCGTGACCGCGCCGAAGGACACCGAGGTCTTCGTGAAGGCCGCCTTCGCGCTGGAGCTCTGACGCGCCGGGCCATGAAAAAAGCGGTGAGCGCTTTCGCACTCACCGCTTTCCGTTCTATCGAGCTGGCTTGATCGCCGGGGCTGATCAGTAGCCGCCGCGGCTACCGCCGCCGCCGCCACCGCCGTAGCTG
>NZ_JBFUGN010000442.1:0-4928 GCF_056402895.1 Rhizobacter sp. P3_B12
ATCGTGGCGCGCGCGCTGCGCGGCCCGCAAGCACACGCCGCCGCAGCCCAACGCGACGCTCGCCACCCCCAAGGAGACCTGACCCGTGGCCCTGTTCGAAGCCCATCAACTGCACAAGCGCTTCGGCGACCAGGTGGTGCTGGAAAGCATCACGCTGGCCTTCGAGGAGAAGCAGCTCACCGGGATCATGGGTCCCAACGGTGCCGGCAAGACGACCTGCTTCAACGTGCTGACCGGCCGCTACACGCCCGACCGCGGCAGCGTGCGCTTTGCCGGCGAGGACATCACCGGCCTGTCGCCGCGGCAGATCGCGCGGCGCGGGCTGTCGCGCTCGTTCCAGATCATGAACCTGTTCGACGAGGAGACCACGCTCGACAACGTGCTGGTCGCGCTGCCTGCCGTGCGCGAGCAGGGCCTGTCGATGTGGCGCGACCTCGGCCGCTTCAGCCGCGGGCGCGCGCTGGCGCTGGCGGTGCTCGACCGCGTCGGGCTGGCGGCCAAGGCCTCGGCGATGGCCGGTGCGCTGTCGTACGGCGAGCGGCGCGCGCTGGAGATCGGCGTGGCGCTCGCGACCGACCCGCGGCTGCTGTTCCTCGACGAGCCGACCGCCGGCCTCGGCGCCGAAGGCACCGCGCGCGTGGCCGAGCTGATCGCGCAGCTCAAGCGCGAGCTGACGATCGTGATCATCGAGCACGACATGCGCTTCCTGTTCAGCCTGGCCGACAAGATCAACGTGATCCACTGGGGCCAGGTGATCGCCGAGGGCACGCCGGCGCAGCTGCGCGACAACCCGTGGGTGCAACGCTCGAACCTGGGGACCCTGTCATGAGCGCCGTCCTGAAACCGCAACTCGCGCCCCAGCCGGCGATCCTCGAGATCAGCGGCATCGAGACCTTCTACGCCGAGACGCAGGCGCTGTTCGGCGTGTCGCTCTCCATCGCGCCGGGCGAGGTGGTGTCGCTGCTCGGGCCGAACGGCGCCGGCAAGACGACGACGCTGCGCTCGATCCTCGGGCTGACGCCGCCGAAGCGCGGCAGCGTGCGCTTCGACGGTGTCGACATCACCCACGTGCCGACGCACCGCATCGCCGGCATGGGCATCGGCTGGGTGCCGGACGACCGGCGCATCTTCCCGACGCTGACGGTGGCGCGCAACCTCGCGATCGCGCGCAAGAAGACGCGCTTCCKGGCGTGGAGCGAGAAGGAGTGCTTCGAGATCTTCTCGGCGATGGAGTATTTGATGGGCCGCGAGTGCGAGAACCTGTCGGGCGGCGAGATGCAGATGGTGGCGATCTCGCGCGCGCTGATCGGCTCGCCGGGGCTGGTGCTGTTCGACGAGCCGAGCCAGGGCCTGGCGCCGAAGGTGGTGCAGGACGTGATGGCGACCGTCACGCGGCTCAAGCGCGAGGGGGTGGCGGTGCTGCTGGTGGAGCAGAACGTCGAGAGTGCGCTGGCGGTGTCGGACCGCGCGTACGTGATGCACCAGGGCCGCATCGTGCACGAGGGCAGCGCCGCGGCGCTGCGCGGCGATGCGGCGCTGCAACGCAAGCTGCTGGGAGTCTGACGAGATGGCTGCACCGATTCTTCATGTCGATGGCCTGCGCAAGCAGTACCGGCGCGGCTGGCCGAACCGGCAGACGACGTTCTCGCTGGAGGCCGACTTCCAGGTCGACGGCCCCGGCATCATCGGCGTGATGGGCGCCAACGGCGCCGGCAAGACGACGATGTTCGAGCTGATCACCGGCGGCAACGCGCCGAGCGGCGGGCGGGTGATGGTGGCGGGGCAGGACATCCACAAGGTGCGGTACCGCGAGCGCGACCGGCTGGCGCTGCACTACCACCAGTCCTACCAGGTGCGCTCGTTCAAGCGCGACCGGCCGAACTTCATGCTGGAGCACGCCGGCGCGGAGCGGGCGGTGGTTCACTTGTTCGACGAGCCGCAGTTCAACACGCAGGACGGCTACATCGGCTTCATGCTGGAGTTCTTCCGCAAGCTGCGCAGCCACGGCAAGCTGGTGTTCCTGTGCCTGCACCCGAACGAGCCGGTGCACATGGAGATCCTGGCCGACATCTGCGAGCGCTACATCTTCGTGCACAAGGACGAGAGCCGGGTCAGCCGGCTGATGCATGCGACGACGATGAGGGAGTTGTGCATGCAGGCGAGCGTGCGGAACTACCTCGGCAGGCTGGCGCCTTCTACGTTGAATCCTTGAGTTTCAGGAGCGTGGAAACCAAGGGCCCCATGTCTGTACAGGGCTCGACCCCATCGTGCGCGCGAGTCACTGCCGCCCGCGCCGCGGCCCGGGCAGCAGCGACTTCAACCAAGGCCCGTGTTCGTTCCCAGTGACCGCCTTGGCCCTTGTCGTAGTACGGCAGGTGCATCTTGAGGCGGGTGTACACCTCGTTGCGGTGCAGCGGTGCCTGGATGTTCTCGAAATGGAGCAGGAGCCAGAGCTCGAAGCACGGCACGGACACGACTGCATGCACTGGAACGCCTTGGCGTTCGTCATTGACCAAGCGACCACTGAGCGCGGCGGCCTTGTCGAGTGCCTGGTGATAGGTGCGATGCTCGTCCCGATCGAACACGGCGAACAGCCGGTCGAAGGCGCGAGCTTCGATGCCCCTCTTGCGATCGCCTGCCTGGAACAGGTGCTCCGCGAACTCGACGATCTGCAGGGGCTCGGTGCCGAATCCACCTTGCTGCACGTGAACATGTGCCGTCGACAGTCGCTGCTCGCGGCAGATCTCTCCCAGGTACAGCGGCTCGGTCTTCTCGCCCTCGCAGACGATCAGCAGGCGCTCGTAGGCCTGACGCACCGCCGCACGGCGGTGGAGATCGCGAGACTTCTGGCGATGCTTGGGTTGGTTGTCCTGCCCCATGGCGTGCCTCGGGTCATGCGGCCGTGGAGGCTCCGAAGTACGGGACAGCACCGTAGCGCCCCGCCAGGTAGCCTCGTTCCCATGCTTCGTGCTTGCGGGGGCTGAAGTCCGTCAGCGGGAACAGGCGCGTGGCCTGGTCGCTGCCCTTCTCGGTGAACCAGATCTGGTCGCGGCGGAACAGGTTGTGGTCCAGCAGCGACGTGTCGTGCGTGCTGAAGATGAGCTGGGCACCGGCGCGATTCAGCGCATTGTCGTGAAACATCGAGATCAGCCTGCGGACCAACAAGGTGTGCAAGCTGCTGTCCAGTTCGTCGATCACGAGGATCCGACCCTCGCGGATCGCCTCGAGCACCGGGGCGACCAACGCGTAGAGGCGTTGCGTGCCTTCGGATTCATCTTCCAGTTCGAACTTCGCGCGCCCCTTCGGTGTAGTGTGCTCGAAGATCGGCACCAGGAACTCGCCATCCTCCTGGCTCGCTTGCGCCACGCCACCGGCACGGAACTCGACATGGCTGCGCGAGCCCTTGCGAGGCACGGCCTGCACGTCAGCGATCGAGAGATCGGCGGCCCGGAGGAAATCGCGAATCGTCTCGCGACCTGTCTGTGTCGCGAGCAAGGTCGTCGTCGCGTCGGGACTCAGCAGCCCTCCCGCCGGCAGGTACACGATGCTGTCGACGATCCATCGGAAGACAGGACTGAGCAACTCGCTGTTGAGTTGCGCGGCAGTCGACAGGAATAGCGCGTTCGGGCGCGTGCTGTCCTGCCAGAGCTTGCGCGGACCGGTGAGGTAGGCGCTGAACTCGTACTCGTGGCTCTCGCCGTCGTCTGCCAGGCGCCGGCTGAACCACTGCGTGGGCTTGCTCGTGCGGTAGACGACCAGCGATTCGCTGACGATGCGCCTGGATGTCATCGCAAAGGCGTACTGGTGTCGAACGCCATCGATCACGAAGGTCATCTCGAATGCCGTGGGCTCGTTGGCCCAGGTCTCATCGAGCTTGTAGGGCTGGACGTTGTAGGCCTGGCCCGGCTGGATCATCGAGGCGGACTCCGCCACCACGGCGCGCATGTAGCTCAACGCGAACAGCAGCGTCGATTTGCCGCTCGCATTCGGCCCGTAGACAACGGCGGCACGAACCGCATTCGGCAACGCCTTCACCCCGGTGAGCGCAAGGTGGGTGTCGGCCAGTTCCTTGTCGGTGCTGGACGCCACCAGGCTCAACGCTTGCTCGTCACGGATCGACTTGTAGTTGCGCACCCTGAACTCGAGCAGCATGAGAACCCTTTGGAACTAAAATTCCCTCGATTTTCGACGATCTTTGCGGAAATATGAAGTTATTTTGTTCTCAAAGGGGAAATCAAGCGCGCGCAGCCACGCCTCGCATCAGCTTCACCAGTTCCCCCGGCTGCGGCATGTCCTCGGTGCGGTAGACCAGCCGCGCCTGCCGGTCGAACACGAAGGCCTGCGCGGTGTGGCGGTCGGTGCCGGGCGCGCGGCCGCGCAGGAAGTCGAG
This sequence comes from Rhizobacter sp. P3_B12, assembly GCF_056402895.1. Classification (NCBI taxonomy): domain Bacteria; kingdom Pseudomonadati; phylum Pseudomonadota; class Betaproteobacteria; order Burkholderiales; family Sphaerotilaceae; genus Rhizobacter; species Rhizobacter sp. P3_B12. The sequence goes on from NZ_JBFUGN010000442.1 coordinate 4,391, forward strand.
CAACGGGTCGACATCCTTCAGCTTCGGCAGCGCGGCTGCCCAGCGTGGCGACTGCGCGCCGAACTTCGCGAGCCACGCCCGCATCGCCGGCAGGTCGTCGCCCAGCGGGTCGATCGACAGCGACAGCAGGCGCAGGCCGGCGTTCTCCTTCGCGAGCCGGGCCTGCGCATCGGCGAACACCGCGCCCTGGATCGGGCAGGTCGCGCTGCAGCCGGTGAACATCAGCTGCACAGCCGTGACCTGTCCGGTCAGCAGCGAAGGCAGCGGCACCGACTTGCCGGCCATGTCCTGCAGCGACAGCGCCGGCGCAGGCAGCGCCGGCTGCACCGGTCCGAAGACGCTGTGGGCCCGCGCCCCCTGCAGCAGCCCGCAGGCAGCCGCACCGACAAGCCACTCTCGCCGCGTCGTCATCGCATCTCTCCTCCGTCGATCAGGTACGTCCACAGCGCCTTGCACTGCGCATCGTCGATCGCATAACGCGGCATCTGCCGCGGGATCAGCATGATCGCCGGGTCGATGCCGCTGCGCAGCAGCCGGC
>NZ_JBFUGN010000443.1:0-4925 GCF_056402895.1 Rhizobacter sp. P3_B12
GGTGTACTCGGTGGGGGCGCAGATCGTCGAATCCATCCGGCGGCACGAGAAGGTGTCGGCGGCCGCCGCGAAACAACGCGCGCTGGCGCTGTTCGAGCAGGTGCGCATCCCGAGCCCCGAGCGCCGGCTGGCGGCCTACCCGCACGAGATGTCGGGCGGCATGCGCCAGCGCGCGATGATTGCGCTGGCCCTGGCGTGCCGGCCGCAACTGCTGCTGGCCGACGAGCCGACCACCGCCCTCGATGCCACGGTGCAGATCCAGATCCTGCTGCTGCTGCGCGAGTTGCAGCGCGAGCTCGGGCTGTCGGTGATCTTCGTCACCCATGACATCGGCGCGGCGGTCGAGGTGGCCGATCGCATCGCGGTGATGTATGCCGGCCGCATCGTCGAGGAGGGCAGCGCCCGCGAGCTGATCCGCTCGCCGCGCCATCCGTACACCATCGCCCTGCTGGGCAGCCGGGCCCACGGCGCGCTGGCGCGCGGCACCCGGCTCGAGACCATCGGCGGCGCGCCTCCCGACCTGTCGGCATTGCCGCCGGGCTGTGCCTTTGCCGAGCGCTGCAAGCTCGCGGTGGCCGAATGCCGCAGCCTCCAACCCGAGCCGGTGCTGCTGTCGCCGGGCCACCAGGCGCGCTGCCTGCGCACCGATGCCGCGGCCGGGCTGGTGCGCGCGCTGCCTTGACGGCCGAACGCCTGGCTCACCAGGCCTGATCGACGACGGCCGCCCGGGCCGGTCGGTGCACGTCGCAATCGACCTGCGGCGCCGCCCGTTCGAGCACCACGAAGTCACCGGCATCGACGGCCAGCAGCGCGTGGTGCCAGGTGCCCGGCGCGAGCGTCACGCCCTGTTCGCCATCCGTGATGAAGGCCGCCAGGTCCGGCGCCTCGGGCAGTGGGCCGGCGGCCGCCACCACGATCACGAAGCGGCGCGCGCCAAGTGGCACGAAGCTCTGGCTGCCGAGTGCGTGCCGTTCCATCTCGTCGACGCTGTGCGGGAAGCGCCGGGCCGTGGCGCGGAAGATCGCCAGCGCCGGCCGCCCACCCTGCAGCTGGAGCTGCAGGTCGTCGACCAGGTCGAAACGCTGCGACGTGCCACCGTTGATGGGCCGGCCCRTGCCGCCTGGGGCTTGCAGCACGGTGCCGTAGGGTGCGAAGGCTGCGGATGTCAGCGGCTGCGGGACGAGACGACGGGGCGGCGGCAGGTTCATCGGGCAGATTCTGCCCGCTGCCTCCGTCAATTCGCTGGCTGCCGCCGGCGTCGCCACACCGTTCAGTCCTTCAGGGGCGAAATGCCTTGCACCGGCCCGATCAGCCGTTCGAACAGGCTCTTGAGCCGCTCGACACGGGCACGGTCGCGCATGAACGCGCGGAAGTCCTCGGGGCTGGTGTTGTGCTGGTCGATCGTYTTGTAGCCCGCCGGTGGCGCGACGTCCTTGCGGATCGGAAACGGTCGCGGATTCGAGGCCCGCGGCAACGACAGCGTCCAGCTGACGTACAACTTCGCTGCGGCCGGGTGCTTTGCATCCTTGAAGATCGCGCCGGTCTGCGCCCAGCTGAGGAACGGATCGCTGCTCGGCAGCACGAAGCGGACGCTGGACGACTCCACCGGCAGGAAGTCGCCGGAGGTGCCGGTCGACACGGCGTACTTGCCCGCGTCGTTGTCATGTGTGCCGGTCTCCTGATGGGTGCTGGGGATGAACGAGACTCTATTGACGCTGGGCCGGTTGATAAACGGCGCATCCATGGAATGATCTTTGCGCGCTTCGTCGCAATGATCGTTCAGTGAACCCGGAGGTGCGGGGCGTACAGTAGATCGCTACCGGTCCGATCGGGCATCTTGCGCAAGATGTCTGCACCCAGCGAGATCTGCGAATGACCGAAGAACTGACCCGCATCCAGGTTCTCTGTGTCGACGACCACCCGCTCGTGCGGCAGGGCATCGAGACACTGCTGTCCGTGGAGACGGACATGGCCCTGGTGGCCGAAGCGGCGAACGGCCGCGAGGCGATCCAGCAGTTCCGGGCGCACCACCCCGACGTCACGCTCATGGATCTGCAGATGCCCGGGATGGGCGGGCTCGATGCGATCGGCGCGATCCGGGCCGAGTTCCCCGACGCTCGGATCATCGTGCTCACCACCTATGCCGACGACGCCCAGGCGCAGCGCGCCTTGCAGGCCGGCGCTCGCGGCTACCTGCTGAAGAGCGCCTTGCACAAGGAACTGCTCGACGCCATCCGCGCGGTGCACGCCGGCCGCAAGGTGCTTCCCTCGGAAGTGTCGTTCGAACTGGCCGAGCAGATCACGGACGAAGGCCTCACGCCGGCAGAGATCAGCGTCCTGCGATTCATCGCGCAGGGCAACGCCTACAAGGAGATCTCCCGGGCACTCCGGCTCAGCGAAGAGACGGTTGAAGGCCAGGTGCAGAACATCCTGTCGAAGCTGGACACCCAGGATCGTTCGCAGGCCGCGATGACCGAACTCCATCGGGGCATGGTCCAGACCGAGCGTGATGCCCGGCATGCCGCCGAGGCCGCCAATCGCGCGAAGAGCGAGTTCCTCGCCAACATGAGCCACGAATTGCGCACGCCGCTGAATGCCGTGCTCGGCTACGCGCAATTGCTGACCCTGGACGGCGGCCTGAGCGCACGGCAAGCGCGCGGCGTGGACGTCATTCATCAGAGTGGGGAGCACCTCCTCGCGCTGATCGACGACATCCTCGACCTGGCACGCATCGAGGCAGGCCGCACGGAGCTGAACCTGGAGTCGGTGAACCTGGCGAACGCCTTGCAGACGGTGGTGAACCTGATGCAGGTCAAGGCCCACGGGAAACGCCTGGCTTTCGTGTTCGATGCCGGGGCAGGCTTGCCGCAGGCGGTTCTGGCCGACGAGCGCCGGCTGCGGCAGGTGCTGCTGAACCTGACAGGCAACGCGATCAAGTTCACCGACCAGGGCACGGTCACGTTGCGCGCCAGTGCCGAGCCGACAGGCGCGGCGCAGGTGCTGCTGCGGCTGGACGTCGAGGACACCGGCGTCGGCATGCGCCCCGACGATCTGGACCGCATCTTCGAGCCCTTCGAGCAGGCGGGCGATGTGCACAGCCGCAGCGGCGGTACCGGGCTGGGCCTCGCGATCACGCGCGCGCTGGTGAACGACATGGGCGGTCAGGTGCAGGTGAGCAGCGAGTTCGGTCACGGCTCCCGCTTTCGGGTGGAGCTGCCGTTGCCGGTGGCCCAGCCGGCGCAGTCTGCCCCCCGGAAGGTGCATGGCGTGGCGCGCTACCCGGGGCCGCCGCGGCGCGTGCTGGTGGTCGACGACGTGGCGGAGAACCGCGCACTGCTGTGCGACTTCCTCACCAACGCCGGCTTCGACGTGGCGCAGGCCTGCGACGGCAGCGAATTGCTGGCGGCCGCGAGGAGCTTCCGGCCGGACCTGATCCTGATGGACAGCGTGATGCCGTTGGTGGACGGCATGGAGGCCACGCGCCGGCTGCGGCGGGATGCCGACCTGAACGCGGTGCCCGTGATCGCGATTTCGGCCTCGGCCACCGCAGAGCACCGTGCCGCCTGCCTGCTGGCCGGCGTCAACGTGTTCCTGACCAAGCCCGTGTCCCTGGAGATGCTGCAGGCCCACATCGCAGAGCAGCTCGGCCTGCCACGGACCGACCCGACCGCAGGCGCTGACTGAGCGGCGGCGTGAATCCGATCTGGGCAGGCGCGAGCCTCGGAGGCCACATGAAGCGTTGGGGCCGTGACGCCGTTGCGCTGTTCTCCGCGCTTGCCACGCTGGCGATCTGCGGGTTCGCTCGAGCGCAGGAGATCCGCGTCGTCGACGTTGCTCTCGCCGTGGGTGCACCGATCCAGTTTCACCCGCTGCCCTCGCCCTCCGCGCCTCCCGGGGTGCGACGGATGGCGCAGGACCGGTACGGGTTTCTCTGGATGAGCACCGCGGACGGATTGCGGCGCTACGACGGCTACGGGTTCATGAAGGTCCCGGATGGCCAGAGCGCGAACAGCGTCGGCTTCCTCATCGGCAACTCGCTGGCGAGCKATCGCGCGGGTCGGCTGTGGATCGGTGCCGACGACTCGCTCAATCGGTACGACCCTGCGACCGGCAGCTTCACGCAATACCGGTCGCCCAACGACGGCTGCGGCACCGTCGCGATCGCTCACGACATCATCGAGGATCAGGACGGGGTGATCTGGCTCGCGACGGACGACGGCGTGACGGCCCTCGATCCGGTCACGTCGAAGACGACCTGCCATCGGCCGCGCTACACGCCCGCGGTCGGCGAGACGCGCGTCATCGCGATGGCTGCCGTGCAGGACGGCACCCTGTGGGTCACCAGCAGCGAGGGGCTCTACACGCTCGATCGGCGCTCGGGCAAGGTCATCCGCCACATCAGGCTCGAGACGGGTTCCGGACGCAAGTTCGTCCCCACGGGCTTTCCGTCGAGGCCGTTTCAGGACAGCAGTGGAACGCTGTGGTTCGGTCTGTCCTCCGGAGGTGACCTGGCCTCGGTCAACGTCGCCGACGGCGAAGTCACGGTCTATGCGTTCCGCAACGGCGAGCAGACGCCGAACGCCTCCTCCGGCGTCGTGTCGATCCAGGAGGATCACGACCGGGCGCTCTGGCTCGCGACCAACAAGCTCGGCCTCGTGAAGCTGACGCCGGAACGCACGCACGCGATCTGGTACCAGAGCAACCCCGACGATCCCGACGGCTTGCGCGACGACCTCGTCGTCGGCCTGTTCAAGGATCGCAATGGGAGCTTCTGGTCGACGACGAAGGCGGGGATCGTCTACCGCTTCGACACCGAGCGTCTGCGCTTCCGGTCGTACCGCCACCAGCAAGCGGTCCCGCAAAGCCTGGGCAAAGGCGCGGTGACCGCGGCGTACGCGGAAGATCCGGACACCCTGTGGATCGGC
>NZ_JBFUGN010000444.1:0-4923 GCF_056402895.1 Rhizobacter sp. P3_B12
CCACGATTGCACCCTACCTGCGCAGCGCGAAGCAGGATTGGGAGGAAGGCATCGGGCATGCGAAGGCCGGCGACTGGCGCAGCGCCGAGAGCGCCTTCCTGCGCGCCACCGAGCGCGAGCCGCAGGACAACCTCTACCTGGTGAACCTGGCACGCGCACAGATGAAGAACGGCGCGCACGAGAAGGCATTGCAGTCGGCCTCGGCCGCCCTCAAGCTGCAACCGGACGATCCGGTGGCCCGCATCATCGCCGCCGAATGCCTGCACGCGCAGCACCGCTACGCCGAGGCGGCCACCTGCCTGCAGCAACAGCCCGCGCACGTGCCGCGCAGCACCGAGTACCACCAGACCCTCGGCATGGCGCTCTTCAACGCGAACCAGCACCAGGCCGCGATCACCGCCTTGTTCGATGCACTGGCGCGCAACATCGACCACGCGCTGTCGCACTTCCGGCTCGGCCTGGCCTTCAATGCGCTGGGCATGAAGGCCGAAGCCACCGAATGCCTGCGCACCTCGCTCGTGCTAGGCCTCGGCCCGGGCGACCTGGCCGCRCAAAGCGTGCTGACCTTCATCGAACGCGAGCTGTGCCGCTGGGACCATGCCCGCGAGGACCTGGCGGCGCTGGAGCGCATGGCCGCCGCGCTGCCGGCCGATGCCGACCGCTGGGCCGCCGTGTTCGCGCAGACCACGCTGACCGCCGACCCCCAGGTGCAGCTGCGCATCGCCCGCTCGTGCTGGCGCTTCCACATGCGCGGGATCAAGCCGTTCGCACCGGTCGCGCCTCGCCCGCTGCCCACGCGGCTGCGCGTCGGCTTCGTCTCGGCCGACTTCCATCACCACGCCACCGCGCTCCTGATGGCCGAGGTGTTCGAGAAGCTCGACCGCAGCCGCTTCGACGTCACGCTCTATTCGCACGGCCCCGAAGACGGCAGCGAGATGCGCCAGCGGCTGCGCCGCGCGGCCGACCGCTTCGACGACGTGAGCAAGCGCGGCGAGCTGGAAGTGGCGCAGCAGATCCGCAGCGACCAGATCGATGTGCTGGTCGACCTGAAGGGCCACACCCGCGACGGCCGGCTGAAGATCTTCGGCCACCGGCCGGCGCCGGTGCAGGTGAGCTTCCTCGGCTTTCCGGGCAGCACCGGGTCCGACGCAATCGACTACTTCATCGGCGACGCCATCGTCTCGCCGCTCGACCATGCCGCGCACTACAGCGAGAAGCTCGCGCTGATGCCCGGCTGCTACCAGCCGAACGACCGCCAGCGCCCGCTGCCCGGCCCCTGCACCCGGGCCCAGGTCGGTTTGCCGGAAGACGCGCTGGTGCTGTGCGGCTTCAACCAGCCGTTCAAGCTGTCTCCCGAGGTGTTCGACGTCTGGTGCCGGCTGCTGCACCGCATCCCGAACTCGGTGCTGTGGCTGCTGCAATGGAACGAGCATGCGCCGGCCCTGCTGCGTGCCGAGGCCAAGGCACGCGGCATCGATACCGAGCGCCTGGTGTTCGGCCCGAAGGTCGGCCTGCGCGAGCACCTGAGCCGCCTGCCGCTCGCCGACCTGTACATCGACGCCTGGCCCTGCAACGGCCACACCACGGCCAGCGATGCGCTGTGGGCCGGCGTGCCGGTCGTCACCTACACCGGCCAGTCCTTCGCATCGCGCGTCGCGGCCAGCCTGCTGGATGCCGTCGGCCTGCCTCAGCTGTCCTGCAACACGCTGGCCGACTACGAGGCCCGCATCGTCGAGCTCGCCGGTGACGCTTCGGCGCGCCAGGCGCTGCGCGACCATCTGATCGTCGCCCGCGACACCGCGCCGCTGTTCGACAGCGACACCTGGACGCGCGACTTCGGCCGCCTGCTGTGGGCGATGGCCGGACGCTGGTCGCAGGGCCTGCCGCCCGACCACATCGTCCTCGCCCCCGAACACGCCGAAGGAGCCTGCGCATGAGCACGATCGAGCTGCCCGCCATCCACCTGTGCATCGTCCAGCCCGCGGGCTACGTGCATTCGCTCGGCTTCCTCGACCAGGCGCGCTACTTCCGCCACCAGTTCCGCCGCATGGGCGCCGAGGTGAGCCTCGCGAAGAACCGGCTGCGCCATGACGCGGTGAACTTCGTGTTCGGCGCCCACCTCGGTTTCGACGCCGCGCTGCGCGAGCGCCACACCTGCGTGTTCGTGAACCTCGAGCAGCTCGGCCGCGGCGGCGCGCCGGTCAGCGACGACTACCTGAAGCTGCTGGCCGGCTCGGCGGTCGTCGAGTACGACGCCGACAACATCGCCGCGTACACGAGCCATGCCGCCGACGTGCCGGTGTTCCCGCTGCTGTTCGCGCCCTACCTGAAGCCGGCGCAGTCCGTGCCGCTGGAAGCGCGCCCGATCGACCTGCTGTTCATCGGCAGCATGAACCCGCGCCGGCTCGAGATGCTCCAGCGCATCGAGGCCACCGGCCGGCGCGTCGCGAAGTTCGACCACCCGCTGTACGGCCCGGAGCGCGACGAGGTGATCCTGCAGGCCAAGGCGGTCGTGAACCTGCACTTCTACCCGACCAGCCGCTTCGAGCAGGCGCGCGTGTCGCACTGCCTGTCGCTGGGCACGCCGGTGCTGTCCGAGCGCCGGCCGCAGACCCGCCCGCACGAGGCCTTCGAGGATTGCGTCAGCTGGTTCGACGAAACCAGCCTCGACGAGGTGTTCGGCCGGCAGCTCGGCACGCCGGCGTTCTTCGAGCAGGCGCGCGCGCAGCTGCAGCGCTTCGAGGCCAGCGACCCGATCGAGGCCTATGCCGACATCATGGCGTTCGCCGTGGGCTATGCCCGCGTGCACCAGGAGCGCCGGCCGCAGGAGCCATGGCGGCCGACCCGCATCAACCTCGGTTCGGGCAAGGACTACAAGCCCGGCTGGTTCAACATCGACATCCTCGAGCGCGCCCAGCCCGACCTGGTGCTCGACCTCGGCCAGCCGGTGCAGTGGCCGCACCGGGCAAGCTCGTCGTACGGCGGCGACATGCTGCTGGCCGAGGACAGCGTCGACATGATCTTCGCGAACAACGTGCTCGAGCACGTGCCCGACCTGCCGACGCTGATGGGCAACTGCCTCGCGCTGCTGAAGACCGGCGGCCAGTTCATCATCGAGGTGCCGTACGAGCACGCGGCGACCGCCTGGCAGGACCCGACCCACCTGCGCGCGCTGAACGAGAAATCGTGGCTCTACTACACCGACTGGTTCTGGTACCTCGGCTGGTTCGAGCACCGCTTCCAGCTGGCGCAGTTCCACTACCTCGACGACGCGCTGCGCGAATGCCCGAAGGAGCGCGCCGCCTTCATGCGCGTCGTGCTGGCCAAGATGGAGACCTCGCTGCGCGAGCGCACCACCGCCCGGGTGATGCGGGCCGATTTCGCGCTGCCGGACGACATGTCCGACGCCTACGCGGCCGACCTGGCGGCCTTGTCGGCCTGAAACCTGCCTGAAAAACCCTCTTTACCTACCGGAGAAGACCGCCCAGGCGGTCTTTTTTTCGTTCTGCGACAAGCACTTGCGTTCGCGCTTCAGCTTCCCCGGCAGCCGTGTAGGAATTTGCCTGACAGGGGGCATGGAAGAAGCTGGACTCAAGCGACAGAACTGACCTGATGTTTGGGTCCATCTTGCGTCTTCACAATTCGTTCCACGTTGAGACAAGTAGCAAGTAACCCGCAACACACACCAAGGAACGAGACATGAACGCCGACCAAATCCTGACCGAAATCCGTGAAGCCAACCTGTCGTACCTGATGCTGGCCCAGAGCCTGATCCGCAGCGACCGCGAGCAAGCGCTGTACCGCCTGGGCATCAGCGACGAGAGCGCTTCCCTGATCGGTCTGCTGACGCCGGCGCAGATGATGAAGGTGGCTGCCAGCAACACGCTGCTGTGCCGCTTCCGCATGGACGACGACCTGGTGTGGGGCCTGCTGACCAACCATGGCAAGGCTGCCTCGAACGACACGACGAGCCGCCTGCACGCCAGCATCCTGATGGCCGGTCGCCACCACGAAGCTGCCTGAGCCTCGCGACCGCCGCAGCTGCCACAACCACACAAGATTCCGGAGAGAGACATGACCCGCACCAAGAGCATCCTGACCGAAGCCAAGCAGATCGAACGCGCCGTGACGTTGATCAACCTGGGTGCGCGCCTGCAGGTGCTGGAGTCTGAAACCGACCTGTCCTACGAGCGCCTGCTGCGCTTGTACAAGGAAGTCTCCGGCAAGTCGCCGAGCAAGGGCCAGCTGCCCTTCTCCACCGACTGGTTCATGACCTGGCAGCCGAACATCCATGCCTCGCTGTTCCTGAACATCCACGAATACCTGAACAAGGTGGCCGAGATGGACGAGATCGACACCGTCATCAAGGCTTACCAGCTGTACTCGGAGCAGACGCAGGCGCAGGGCCTGGAAGCGCTGCTCTCGGTGACCCGCGCCTGGCGCCTGGTGAAGTTCGTCGACAACGGCATGTTGACGATGACCAAGTGCTCGAAGTGCGGCGGCCATTTCGTCAGCCACCCGCACGAGATCTCCAAGCACTACGTGTGCGGCCTGTGCAACCCGCCGGCCCGTGCCGGCAAGGGCAAGGCCTCGGGTGGCATCCAGATGCATTGAGCCGTGCGCTCAAGTCGGCCGCGGGATGGCCGACAACCTCTCAACGATTTCTGTTCTTCCCTGGGTAGTGTGAGTTAGCGACTTTTGTTTTCTTGATCTCCTCCTGGCGCTGAAAAGTGCTTTCAACGGACCTCTCGGGGTCCGTTTTTCTTTCTCACTGCGTGAGGCTGCTGCCGGGTCTCGCCCCGGACGCTGCGCTGTGCTTGCTGGCCGGTTTCGCCCGGCCGGGCGAGTCACTTTCATTTGAGCCCAAATGAAAGTAACCAAAGCAAAGGGCTTCAATACAACACCATACGGTTCGTTCTGCCC